>NZ_DAHVQP010000045.1:0-150117 GCF_027317685.1 Saccharomonospora sp. | reverse complement strand
GAGGTGCCGGGAATCGAACCCGGGTCCTCTGTCGCCTTTCCAGGGCTTCTCCGTGCGCAGTTCGCTGTGCCTCTACTCGGCCCCACCGGTCACGCGAACAAGCCGGTGTGACGGGCCCAGCCACTGTTTGTTTCCCAACCGATCCCCGTGGCCGGGATCGGCGGTAAGCCTCCTAGCTGATGCCGGCAGACCGGGTCGGAGGCACTCCCGGGCCGACAGACTCCGCGCTCGCTCAGGCGGCGAGGGCGAAGTCGCGCTGACTGTTAGTCTTGGCGCTTGTATTTAGTGCGAACGACGCTTGCGGTGGTCGTTGCCTGCACCGGCACGCTTCCCCTGGATCAACGTCCAGAGTCGAAACCGTTCACCCCCTTGGCTGCTCGATCATCCATCGATCGCTTGCACCCAGGATAACGCGGGGGGCAAGTCGATAATTCCCACCGTCCGACCACACGCGGAATCGGAAGCGAACCGATTCCCTCCAGGCCCGCTACCGAGATGTTTCCGCAGGTTGTCGGGGCGTCTTCCGCTCACCTGTGCCCGCCGCCGGGACGTGCTTCCAGCTTGAGCAGCCGGGACGGCGTGTCGTGCAGCACCGCGCGCAGGAAGGCGTCGCCCAGCCGCTGGTCGGCCTCCGCCCAGCGGGCCACGGCCTGCAACTGGGTGGCATAGGTGTAGGGGATGTTCGGGAAGTCGGTGCCCAGCACCACGCGGTCGGCTATTCCGGCGAGCCGGCTGGGCCAGTCCGACGGCACCGGCATGAACCCTTCCGTGAACGGCACCCCCACCATCGTGGTGTCCAGGTAGACGTTGGGGTACCGCTCGACCAGTGCCACCGCCTCGTAGTATTCGGGCATGCCCGCGTGAGCGAGCACGACCACCAGCTTCGGATGTCGCCGCAGCACCTGGTCGAACACGCCGATACCGGTGTGCTCACCGCGCAGGGGGCCGTGTCCGCAGTGGACGACCACGGGCACCCGCGCGTCGGCGATCAGTCCCCACGCTCGGTGAAGCGCCTCGTCACGCGGGTCGTATGCCCCCACTTGGACGTGGGCCTTGAAGCACCGCGCGCCCGCGGCCAGAGCCTCGGCCACGTAGGCGTCGACGGAGGGCTCCGGGTACAGCGTGGCCGTCGGCACCGCCTCCGGCACCTCAGCGGCGAACTCCCGCACCCACTCGTTCAACCACGCGGCCATGTCGGGTTTGTGCGGATACACCAGTGGAGCGAAGACCTTCACTCCCAGTTTCCGCAGCACCGCGGTCCGTTCGGCTTCGGGCAGGCGGTAGTACACGGGCCACCGCAGGCCGTAGTGCGTCTCCGCCTCGTCGAAGTACGCCCACACCTTGCGCATCACGCGCTCGGGCAGGAAATGCACGTGGAGATCGACGAGGCCGTCCAATCCGAGGCCACGGGCCCAGACCGCGACGTCGTCGTCCGATCGCGGTCCGGGCCCGGTGTCGTCTTCCGTGCGGCTCAACGGCGGGCCTTGCCCTTCGCCGCGCGGCCCACGACACGGGCCATCTCACGCTGCGCGTCGCGCTTGGCGATGGCCTGACGCTTGTCGTACGCCTTGCGGCCCTTACCCAACGCCAACTCGACCTTGACCTTGCCGTCCTTGAAGTACAGCGACAGAGGCACGAGGCTGAACCCGCTCTCCTTGGTCTTGCCGATGAGCTTTTCGATCTCCCTGCGGTGCAGCAGCAACTTGCGCGTCCGCCGTGGCTCGTGGTTGGTCCACGTGCCGTGCGAGTACTCGGGAATGTGCAGCCCCCGGAGGAAGACCTCGCCGTCGTCCACGGTCGCAAACGAGTCGGCCAACGACGCCTTGCCCGCGCGCAGGCTCTTCACCTCGGTGCCCACGAGAGCCACTCCGGCCTCGTAGGTGTCCACGATCGTGTAGTCGTGCCGTGCACGACGGTTCGACACGATCACCTTGCGACCGTTTTCCTTCGCCATACCTCGACTGTATCCGCTCGAAGCTGCAATCCGAATCGTTTAGTGCCGCACGTACAAACGCAGCGTCACGTACCCGGTGACGGCCGAGATCAATATCGACACGCCGAGCAGGATGGGCGCGACCGGGAAGAAGATCTCCAACAACTCGATCTTGGGGACCACGTCCCCGGTCTTCTCCAGGATCGAGTCGAGCACCGCGTATTTCAACGCGACCAACCCCCCGGTACCGACGATCGCACCCAACACACCGGCGACCACGGCCTCCAGCAGGAACGGTAACTGCGTGTACCACCGGGTGGCGCCGACCAGCCGCATGATCCCGACTTCGGTGCGGCGGGTGAACGCCGAGACCTGAATCGTGTTCGCGATCAGCAACACGGCGGCGAGCGCTGCGATCAACGCCACGATGAACGTGCCGTTACGCCCCGCGTTGAGTACGTCCAGGAACCGTTCCAGGAACTTGTTCTGGTCGTTGACGTGGTCAACGCCTTCCTGTTCCGAATATTCCTGCACGATCACGTCGCTGCGCTCGGGGTCGAACAACTTCACGTGCAGCGACGCGGGTAGCGACTCCGGACGCGCGAGTTCCAGCAGATCCGGCTGTCCCTCGAAGATGTCCTGGAACCGCTGGTAGGCCTGTTCCCGGTTCTCGTAGACCACCGACTCGACCGCCGGGTTGGTCTCCAACGACTGCCTCAACGTGGCGCAGGTCTGGGACGAGCACGCCGAGTCGGTCGAACTCACCTCGTCGTCGAGATAGACGGTGACCTCGACGTCGTCGAGGAAGTTCGCCTGCATCTTGTCGATGGTGCGGACGAACAGCAGTCCACCGCCGAACATCCCGAGCGAGATCGCGGTGGTGAGGATCATCGCGATGGTCATCGTGACATTCCGGCGCAGACCGGTGATGACCTCGCTGAAGACGAAGCTGGCACGCATCGGTAGGGCGTTTCCTTGGGTCGGGGAAGTAGGGGGCGGATGGGGCGAGGACGAAGTGCGAGCGGACCTGCGTCAGCGACCGACTCCGTACACTCCGCGCCGGTCGTCGCGGATCACGCGCCCGTGATCCAGTTCAACGACCCGGCGACGCATGGAGTCGACGATCGAGTGGTCGTGGGTGGCCATGAGCACCGTCGTTCCGGTGCGGTTGATGCGCTCCAACAAGAGCATGATGTCCTGGCTGGTGTCGGGGTCCAGGTTCCCGGTGGGCTCATCGGCCAGCAGCACCAGTGGCCTGTTGACGAACGCTCTCGCGATGGCCACCCTCTGCTGCTCACCACCGGAGAGCTCGCGCGGCATCCGGTCGGCCTTACCGTCGAGACCGACCAACTCCAACACCTCGGGAACGACCTTGGCGATGGTCCGCTTCGGCTTACCGATCACCTCGAGAGCGAAGGCGACGTTCTCCGCGACGGTCTTGTTGGTCAACAGCCGGAAGTCCTGGAAGACGCATCCGATGGTCTGCCGAAGCCGGGGCACCTTACGCCGGGGCAGCTTGGCCACATCGAAATTCGACACCATCACCCGGCCCTTGCTGGGCACTTCCTCGCGCAACAGCAAACGCAGAAACGTCGACTTCCCAGAACCCGACGGGCCGATGAGAAAAACGAACTCGCCTTTGTCCACGTCGACCGAGATATCCTCGAGCGCGGGGCGTGAGGAGGTCTTGTAGACCTTGGAGACACTATCGAGCCGGATCACGGTCGATCATCCTACAGTCGGGGGAGGTTAGGCCACGGTTACCCACCGACTCCCCCGACTCGGCTCAAGCGGCCTCGGCCTGTTGCTTACGCCACCGGATCCCGGCCTCGAGGAAACCGTCCAGCTCACCGTCGAGCACAGCCGACGGGTTACCCACCTCGTAGTCGGTGCGCAGGTCCTTGACCAGCTGGTACGGGTGCAGCACGTAGGAACGCATCTGGTTGCCCCAGCTGGACCCGCTGTCGCGCAGCGCGTCCAATTCCGCGCGTTCCTCCTCTTTCTTGCGCTGCAACAGCTTCGCCTGCAGCACCTTCATCGCCGTCGCCTTGTTCTGCAGCTGCGACTTCTCGTTCTGGCAGGACACCACGATGCCCGTGGGCAGGTGGGTGATACGCACGGCGGAGTCGGTGGTGTTCACGCTCTGCCCACCGGGGCCGGACGAGCGGTAGACATCCACGCGGATGTCCTTTTCGGGTATTTCGACGTGGTCGACCTCCTCGACCTCGGGAAGTACCTCGACATGGGCGAAGGAGGTCTGGCGCCGGTTCTGGTTGTCGAACGGCGAGATACGTACCAGCCGGTGGGTGCCCTGCTCGACGGAGAGCGTGCCGTAGAGGTAGGGACCGTTGATCTTGAAGGTCGCCGACCTGATGCCCGCTTCCTCGGCGTAGGAGATGTCGTAGACCTCGGTCGGGTAGTTGTGCCGCTCCGCCCACCGCAGGTACATCCGAAGCAGCATCTCGGCCCAGTCGGCCGCGTCCACGCCGCCGGCCTCCGACCGGATGGTCACGACGGCGTTGCGCTCGTCGTACTCACCGGACAGCAGAGTACGGACTTCGAGGGCGTCGACGTCCTTGGTCAGCTGCGCGAGTTCCGCCTCCGCCTCGGAACGACTCGCCGCGTCCCCTTCGGCTTCGGCGAGTTCGTGCAGCACCTCCAGGTCGTCGACACGCTGGCGCAGCTCGGTCACTTTGCGCAGCGACGCCTGTTTGTGCGACAGCTGGCTGGTCACCCGCTGCGCCACCTCAGGGTCGTTCCAAAGGTCGGGGCGCGCGGCTTCCTCCTCCAGCTCGGCGACCTCCCTGCGGAGCGTGTCCAGGTCCATCACGGTCTCGACATGGGACAGCTTGCCGCCGAGATCCTTCAGGGCTGCTTCGAAGTCGGCACTCACAAAACACAAGGTTACGGCAAATCGAGCGACCGCTTCCCGGCGGCCGCTCAGACTCGCCGTCTCCGTCGTCGTCGCTGGTCTTTTCCGCCGTGGGTCGTCAGTCCGACGACACGGTGTCCAGCAGCTTCAGCGCGGCCCTGGCGTGCGCTTGGCCGAACTCGGCGACCGCCTTCTCCACCGGGTCGGTGGCGGCCTTCACCGCGGCTCTCGCCTCGTCCAGTTCCGCCTTGTAGGTCTCCCTGGCGGTGGCGAACAGGTTGGCGCGCTGCTTCGGCGTGAGCACGCCTGAGTTCACGATTCGGAGGATCAGCGGGCTTCGCAGGTGGTCGGGTGAGGACGGAGTCATCAACCACGCCTTGAAGGCCTTCTTCCCCGCTGCTGTGAGGACATACTGCTGGCTGGAACGGGGCCCTTGCTTCCCGAGCCGCACATAGCCCTCCTTGTGCAGCGCGGGGAGCTCCCGGTAGACCTGGCTCCTCGTGACGCTGAAGAACGTGCCGAATCGTTCCTCAGCCGCCGCGACGAGCTCGCCACCGGTCGCGGGACCATCGTGAAGCAAACCAAGCAGTGCTGCGGCAGTTGCGTTCAAATCGGACACCCCTCCACCGTGCCACGAAAATCGACATCTGTCCATTGTGGTCAAGAAGTTGTCCACAATGGAACCGCTGATTCACTCTGCGCATCAGGACAGTGACACAAAGATAAAGGCCCGGACCACAAGGATCCGGGCCTTTATCTACCAGTAGCGGGGACAGGATTCGAACCTGCGACCTCTGGGTTATGAGCCCAGCGAGCTACCGAACTGCTCCACCCCGCGTCGTTGTAGTTCCACCGTAGCACATCCCCGCTCCCCTGTTTCCAGGGGGTCTGGTGAAGGTCACCGTGGACCCCGCGACTGCGGTAACACCCACCCTACGCCAAGGTGCCCCCTCAGCGCAAAGTAGGTGTCCGCCAGATCACATGATCTTCGATCCGCCCACGTCAAGCGCCCGGGCGGACCGGGCCGGGGACATCAGTTCCCCGACCCCGAGGCCTCTTCATACCTCCGAGCAGCCGCGTCCAGCTCCTTCAGGGCCTCGCCTTGCGCGGCGAAGTCACCGGACTGCTGCGCCTCCTTCAGCTTCCGCAGCGCGGCCTGGATGTCGGCCACAGCCTGGCCCACGTCACCGTCGCCGGTTCCGCCGTCCTGCGGCGGTGCCTGCTGGTCGGGCACTTGCTGCTCGTTCTCGGAAGGCGGCGGTTGTTGCTGATCACCGCTGTCGCCGTCGCCACTGTCCTCATCCTGCGCCGGTCCGGTGGCCGCCTCACCCGTGCCTTCACCGAACACCTCGTCCAGCGCCTCGTTGAGTGTCGAGGCGACACCGATACGACCACCGAACGACACCAGCACCCGAGCGAGCTGCGGGTAACTCTGTGCGTTGCGCTGCTGGATGTACACGGGTTCCACGTAAAGGAATCCACCCGCGACCGGTAGCGTCAACAGGTTGCCGTAGATGATGTCGACGCTCTGGTTCCCGAGCAGCGTACGGTCCTGAGTGAACTTCGGGTTGCTCTGGAAGGCGTTCTGGACCTGAATAGGTCCTTCGAGTTGCTGGCCGCCGCCGGTGGGCAACTTCAGCACCGTCATCTTGCCGTAGTTCTCGGGGTCGGAGGACACCGTCATCCACGCCGCCAGGTACTGCCGTGCCAGCGGCGTCAACGCACTCGTGATCTGGAACGTCGGCTCGTCCTGTCCCGGAGCCTGCGCGTAGACGTAGTACGGCGGCTGGTTCGCCGCGTCGGAGTTCGGATCGAGGCCACCTTCGATGGTCGGGTCCTGCGGCACGTTCCAGAAGGTCTGGGTCGAGTAGAACTCCTGCGCGTTCTTCACGTGGTACTTCGTCAACAGCTCACGCTGGACCTTGAAGATGTCCTCCGGGTACCGGAAGTGCGCCCGCAGCTCATCGCTGATCGCCTCCTGCGGCTGCACCATCCCCGGGAACGCGTTCATCCACGTCTGCAGCACCGGGTCGTTCTCGTCCATCGCGTACAACGTGACGGTGCCGTCGAACGCGTCGACCGTCGCCTTCACGGAGTTACGGATGTAGTTGATCCGGTTATCCTGCTGACGCGCCACACCGGTCAGCGAGTCCTCCGTGGCTCCGCCCAACGACGTGAGCTGCGAGTACGGATAGTTGTTCAGGGTCGTGTAACCGTCGACGATCCACTGGATGCGCCCGTCGACCACCACCGGGTAGGGGTCGCCGTCCACGGTCAGCCACGGCGCCACCTTCTCGACCCGTTCCCGCGGGTTGCGGTGGTACATGATCTTCGCGCCCTCGCTGATCTGGTCGGAGAACAGGATGTTGCGCTCTCCGTACTGCGCGGCGAAGACCAACCTGTTGAACAGGTTGTCGATCGGCACACCGCCCTTGCCCTGGTAGAGGTAGCTGCGGTCATTGGCGGTGTCGTACTCACCCGGCGCCTGTCCCGGCGTACCACCGACGATCGCGTAGTCGGTCGCCAGCTCGCCGTAGTAGATCCGCGGCTCGTCGACCCGGATACCCGCGCCCTCGGGGTTCTGCGTGTCACTGGTCCGCGCCAGCGGGTAGCCACCGTCGCTGTCTGCGTCCTCGAGCGCGCGGTCGACGGTGTTGGCCGGCGCTGCGACGAAACCATTACCGTGCGTGTACACCAGGTGGCGGTTGATCCAGGTCTGCTGGTTCTCCGCCAGACCGTTGGTGTTGATCTCTTTCGCCGCGACGATGTACGCCTGCTCCTCACCGTCCACGGTGTAGCGGTCGACGTCGAGCTTCTCCGGGAAGCCGTAGAAGTTCTCCCGACCGACGCGCTGGGTGAAGGTGGGGCTCAGGACGTTCGGGTCGAGGATCCGGATGTTCGGGATCGTGCCCTCGTCCGACCGGATCTCCTCCGGCGAGGCTTCAGTACTGCCCGTGTACTCGTCCTGGATGTCGACGTGCTCGGCATCGAGCTGGTAGGCGTACTGGGTCGCCTCCATGTTGTGCTCGATCGACGTCGCTTCCTTCTCGTTGGCGTTCGGACGGACCGAGAACTGTTCCAGCACCGCGGGCCAGGCGAGACCGAGGATCAGTCCCGACAGCAGCAGCAGGACCAGCGCGATGGCGGGCAGCTGGACATTCCGCAGGAACGCTCCCACGAAGAACGCGATCGCGCACAGCACGCTGATGCACAGCAGGATCAGCTTCGCCGGCATCGCCGCGTTCAGATCGGTGTAGGCGGCGCCCGTGAACAGGTCGTTACGACCCGCCTGCAGCAGTTCGTAGCGGTCGAAGAAGTACTCCAGCGCCTTGAACAGCACGAACACGCCGACCAGCACCAGCAGGTGCACCCGCGCGGGACCCGAGATCTGGCCCCCGCGACCCGCCAGCCGGATACCCCCGAACAGGTAGTGCGTCGCCACGGCGCCAATGAACGACACGATCAGCGCCACGAATACCCAGCCGAGCACCCAGCCGTAGAAGGGCAGGTCGAACGTGAAGAAGCTGTCGTCCTTGCCGAAAACCGGATCGGTGCGGCCGAACTCGGTGCCGTGCAGCCACATCTGCACGATTTTCCAGTTGCTCTGTCCGCTGGCCCCCGCGATCAGTCCGGCCACCACGGGGATGCCGATGCCGAACAGCCTGGGACGCGCGACCACCGTCGACCGGTACCGCGCGAGTGGGTCCTCCACACCGGTCACGGGCACGAACACCGGCCGCGAGCGATACGCCAGCCACAGACTCAGCGCGAGCAGGCCACCCACCAACACACCGGTCGCGAGGAACATCACGACACGTGTCAGCAGGATCGTGCCGAACACGCCACGCGCGCCGACCTCGCCGTACCACAGCCAGTCGACGTACGTGTCCAGCAACCGGGCACCGAGTAAGAGGAACAGGACGATGACGGCCGCGATGATCAGCAGTACGCGGGCACGCCGCGACAGTTTCGGCAGGCTGGCTGAGGGCCGGGTGGCCACTACGCACACTCCCCGTGGTCAAGGCTGTCGTTGTCAGGGCGCTGACCTGCGAGCGTCCCTAATTCCCTAACTGTACGGACCGCCACTCCAGTTCCCGAAGCCCCCCAAAACGGGCGCCGCGCCACAGCAGCGGTCCGCCTGCCAGGATGGCGTCATGACGCAGAGCGAGAACCAGGCAGGCCCCGGAAGCGTAGCCGCGTTGGCACGCGAGGTCGAGGAGTTCGTCGCCGGCGGAGGCTGGGATCAGCAGCCACAGCTGTTCGCGCTGGTGCCGACCGCGGACATCCTCCGGCAACAGCCGGACCTCGCCGGGCAACTCGACCAGAACAGTGAGTTCACCCCGGTGGCACAGGATTCGCTACCGGAGGGCGACCTCGCGGAAGCTCTGGGACGGATCGCCTGGCCCGAGGCCGTGCAGGGCTGCGCGCTGGCCCAGGAGATCATCGTGCTACCCCCGGACGCTGAATCGGAGCTGCCCGACTTCGACGCCACCGACGAACCCGACGTGGACCGTCTCCGTCAGGCCGCGGCCGACCACCCGCGTCGCACCGAGGCGCGCCTCGTCGCCGCCGTCCTCCGGGACGGCTCGGCCTCCTGTGTACTGCGGTTGAAGGGTGAGGCCCCGAGCGCCGAGGAGTCCTCGTCGAACACCGACGAGATCGTCCAGAGCGCCGATCTCGCGCCCAATCTCGTCGAGGCCCTGCGCGCCACGCTCCAGCCCTGAGAAGCCCTTGGGGCCCTGAGCTTGCGAAGACGGCCCTGAAAAGGGGGCCCGAAAGAATTAGAAGCGCACCGAACGCGGGTCATCCGGCACAGGACGGAACCGGTCGCCCCTTCGCCAACGACTCCACCGCGTTCACGGCGTCGTCGAGCGTGGCCACCCGCACCAATCGGAGGCCTTCCGGCGCGGTGACGACCGCCTCGCCGCAGTTGCCCTCCGGGACCAGGAACGCCTCGGCTCCGGCCTCGTGGGCGGCGACCAGTTTGAACGAGATGCCGCCGATCTCACCGACGTTGCCCTCCGCGTCGATGGTCCCGGTGCCCGCGATGCTCCGACCATCCGTCATGGCCCCCGGAGTCAACTCGTCCATGATCGCGAGCGCGAAGATGAGCCCCGCCGAGGGCCCGCCGACGTCCTCCAGCGCGACGTCCACGTCGAAGGGCACATCGGCCCTGTCCGTCGGTTGGATTCCGATGAAGCCGTGGGACCCCCCGGGATGCCGGGTCAGGGTCACCGATTCCGTGCGCTCCGGCTCACCGTCCCGATGGAACGTCACCGGCACGGTCTGCCCTGGCCGAGTCCCGGCGAGCACCTTCCGCACCCCGGCGGAGTCGGTGACGTCCTTACCGTCGATCCGGACGATCCGGTCACCGGGCTGGAGGACGTCCGCGGCGGGACTTCCCTCGACGACCTGCTCGACCACGGCCTGGACCGGGTAACCGAGTCGACGCAGCGCCGCCACCTCGGCGTTGCTCTGAGAACTACGGAACTGGCGGAGATTCTCCTGCCGCACTTCCTCGTCGGACTGCCCCGGCAGGAAGTACTCCTCCCTCGGAGCGAGCGCATAACGACCACTGAGCCACATGCCCAAAGCCCCGAACAGGGTCATGTTGTCGTTCAGCGACACGGTCGTCATGCGCAGTTCCCCGTCGGTGTCATACGTGCGCGTACCGTCGACGCTGACCACCTCGGTGCCGTCCACGTCTCCCAACGTGTCATACGTCGGGCCGGGGCCCAGAGCCACGTAAGGCACCCGCACGAACGCCCCCAGCACCGCGAACGTGAGCACCAGGACACCGCTGGCCACCATGGTCCAGCCGCGTCTACTCAATCGCGGGCCGCCACTTTGACGCGAACCCGTGTCGTTCGCCGTCCGGCCACGCACTGTGCCGACGGGCCGCTCGGTGGTTTCTCCGGCTTCTCCGGTGGGTGCTGCCTTGTCCGGGGAGTCACTCACGCGACAAGCCTACGATCGCGCTGCTCTCCGGCTCCGTGGGTGTCCGTCATCGGCTCCCGGTCCGTTCTTCCCATGTCGCCCGGCCCGCGTACGGTGGTGTATATGAGCAACCCACCGTTCGGCTTCGGATTCCCCGACCCCGATAAGCGTCCCGACGACGAATCGTCGGGCTCCGGCGGGCAGTCGGGTTCAGGCGCCGACCCTTTCCAGCAACTGGGACAGATGCTCAGCCAGCTCGGGCAGATGTTCAGCCAGGCCGGTAGCTCCTCGGGCCCGGTGAACTACGACCTGGCCAAACAGATCGCCCTGCAGCGCCTCGGCTCCGAAGGACAGATGGGGTTCACGGCCGGAGACCGGACGGGTGAGGGGGCCGTGCGGGATTCAGCCCGACTCGCCGAGCTGTGGCTGGACGAAGCGACCATCCTCCCGGCCGGTGCTTCCGTCACTGCGGCGTGGACAGCTCGCGACTGGATCGACAAGACCCTCCCCACGTGGCAGCGCCTCTGCGACCCGGTCGCCAAACAGGTGTCCGGAGCATGGATGCAGGCCCTCCCGGAGGAAGCCAAGCAAGCTGCGGGCCCCCTGCTGTCCATGGTCGGCCAGATGGGTGGCATGGCGTTCGGTTCCCAACTCGGCAACGCTCTGGCCGGACTCGCCTCGGAAGTGTTGACGTCGACCGACGTCGGTTTGCCGCTCGGACCCGAGTCCACCTCAGCGCTGTTGCCCAAGAACATCGAGAAGTTCACCGAAGGGCTGGAGCGCCCCGCCAGCGAGGTGCTCGTGTTCCTGGCGGCTCGGGAAGCAGCACACCAACGGCTGTTCACTCACATTCCGTGGCTGCGGCAGCGACTGTTGGCAACGGTCGAGGAGTTCGCCTCCGGCATCACGGTCGACACCTCGGCCCTGGAACAACTCGCGGGCCAGATGGACCCGGCCAATCCGGCAAGCATCGAGCAAGTCATGTCGTCGGGACTGCTCGAACCACAGACGACACCGGAACAGAAAGCCGCACTGGGTCGGCTCGAAACGCTACTCGCGCTGGTGGAGGGCTGGGTGGACGTCGTGGTCGCCGATGCCACCGGCGACCGGCTGCCCGGCGCGGAGGCCCTGCGCGAAACGCTGCGGCGCCGGCGGGCGACCGGCGGCCCCGCCGAACAGACGTTCGCGACGCTTGTCGGGCTGGAACTACGGCCTCGCCGAATGCGTGCCGCCTCCGCTCTGTGGAAGCTGGTGGGTGACCGCCACGGCATGGAGTCGCGGGACAAGCTGTGGACGCACCCCGATCTCCTTCCGACGGCCGACGATCTCGACGATCCGATCGGCTTCGCCGAGCGGCTCGGGGACACCGGTGCTCTCGGTGAGGGAATCGACCCGATCGCCGAACTGGAACGCACCGAACGCGCCGAGCGAGCCAAAGACCAGTCCGGCGGCCAAGGCGCTCGGACCGACGACAGCGGCTCGGCGGGCGACGACGAAGGCAAGGACAGGAGCGACAAAGGCCAGGACGACAAGGGCGGCGAAGACGGCGAGGATGGCGAGGATGGCGAGGATGGCGGCGTCGCCGGGCGCGAACCCGGCGACGCCTGAGCGGTTCTTCGGTTCAGTCGTGTTCGGGGCGCGAAGCCCAGAGTCGTTCGGCGGCGGAGAGGCCCTCCAGGTACCCGATGGCCCGTTCGGTCTTGGGGTACCGGTTGACCAGGTTCCAGAACTCGCGGTTGTGCTCGGTGACGCGTAGGTGCGCCAGTTCGTGCACGAGAACGTAGTCGAGCACCCACGAGGGCACCTCGCGAAGCCGTTCGCTCACCCGGATGGTTCGGTCGGCGGGCGTGCATGACGCCCAGCGAGTACGCATCGGTGGCACCCACCGCACACTCGCCGGCTGGGCGGTCCCGTCGAGGTAACGCCGCGATAGTTGCGTACAACGCAACAGCAGTGCCTCGTCCGACGCCCGCGCAGGACTCGCGCGCCGGCTCTCCGCGCGCTGGAGCTTGCGCTGCATCTCGGCAACCCAGTGCTTCTCCTCCGCCTTGGTCATGGTGGCGGGGATCAGTACGACCGTTGTGTCACCGTCCCGGTATGCGGTGACCGTTCGGCGGCGGCGAGGGCTCCGCCGAACCTCGACTTTCTGTTCGTTCTCAGCGGAGGGCTGGGAGTTCCGCTGTGTCCTGTTCCGATTCCTGAGCGAGGGAACCCGTGCATCGGCCACGGGGATAACCGTAGAGCCAAGGACCGACACCGCAGCGATCACGGATTCGGATCACATGGAGTTGTCCACAATTGTGTCTATCTGTGGATAACTCGATTACGTGACGTGCGAACGGGGCGGTGCAACGCCACAGTGGGCGCATGACCGGACCACCATCACAGGCGACTTCGCGTGTGTCTTCGCGTGTGTCATTGCCACGGCGTCCGCGCCTTCGGCCCGGGCTGCCCGTGGTGGAACGTCGGGCCAACGAGATCCAGATCGGCTTGGACCCCCGGCACGCCGTGGTCGCCACCGACCTCCCGCCCATCATCATGGACGTCCTGCGCGGACTGGACGGAAGGCGCAGCACGGCGGCCCTGTTGGCCCTCGTACAGGACGAACACGCCGACAGGCTGTGCGCGGTACTGCGAGGCCTCACCGAGCGCGGCCTGGTGGAAGACGCGGAACCACGAGGCGGAGGACACGGAGGACACGGCGAAAACGGAGAACGGGCCACGACACCCAACCTGGGCGCGCCCGAGCCGTCCTCCGCGTTCGCGCCCATGTCGTACTCGGTCGGCATCCACGGGGGTGGACGCTTGGCGGCGGCCGTCACCACACTGCTCGCCGCGTCCGGGGTGGGACGGCTGGGCCTGGCCGCCAACGGCGTGGTGTCCGAGTCCGATGTAGGGTCGGGTTTTCGCGATGACGACGTCGGGCTCGACCGTCGGGCCGCACTCCGCGCGATCGCGCGTCGGATCAACCCTGAGATCCGGTTGGCCCGCCTCCGCTCGGCGCAGGCCATCGACCTGGTCGTCCTCACCGACGCGGTCGTGCCCGCCCCGGAGGTCCTCACCGAATTGGTCGCGACGGGTACACCGCACCTGATCACACGGGTCAGAGAGGGCATCGGCATCGTCGGACCTCTGGTCGTGCCAGGCCGGAGCAGTTGCGCACACTGCGCGGACCTTCATCGCACCGGGTTCGACTCGTGCTGGCCTCGGGTCGCGAGCCAGCTTGCCGGGCGCTACCACCAGGCCGACCTCACCAGCGTCCACGGCACCGCGGCTCTGACCACAGGACAGGTCCTGTCGACGTTGTCGTCGCTGTCTGCTCCGTCGCCCGGCGCGGCGCCCCCGCCGACCTGGAACGCGACACTCGAACTCGACTGCATCACAGGAGTCGTGCGTAGGAGGGAGTGGCCACCGCACCCACGCTGCTCATGCGGCGCGAGGCGGCACCGGGCACACCTGTGACTTACTTCCGCATCCCGAAATCAATGCACAAGCCTTGCTTCAGAGGGCAGAATCGCTGTCGTGACGGACTCCCACGACTACCTCGACGACCAGCCGGATACTTCGATCCCTCGCCGGACAATGGCACGGACGGCGAAGCTGGCAAGCCTGCCGCTGGGTATTGCGGGTCGAGCCGTGGGCGGTTGGGGCCGACGACTCACCGGTCAGAGCGCCGAGGACGTCAATGCCGCGCTATCGGCGAAGGCTGCCGAGCAACTGTTCGAGGTGCTGGGCACGCTCAAGGGCGGCGCCATGAAGTTCGGGCAGGCACTGAGCGTGTTCGAGGCGGCTGTGCCCGAGGAACTCGCCGCCCCGTATCGGGAGGCGCTGACCAGGCTCCAGTCGGCGGCGCCACCGATGTCGTCCCGTCAGACACGGCGTGTGCTGGCGGAACAGCTCGGCAGTTCGTGGACCCAACGGTTCGCGGAGTTCGACGACGAGCCCGCCGCGGCGGCAAGCATCGGACAGGTGCATCGAGCGGTATGGCATGACGGCAGGCATGTCGCGGTCAAGGTGCAGTATCCCGGTGCGGACGAAGCCCTCCGCAGCGACTTGAAACAGTTGCAGCGCTTCAGCAGGCTGTTCCAGACGCTCGTACCGGGCACCGAAGTGAAACCGCTGTTGGCCGAACTCGCCAGGCGCATGGACGAAGAGCTCGACTACCGGACGGAGGCCGACAACCAACGACGGTTCGCCAAGGCGTTCCACGGCGACGACCAGGTGTTCGTGCCGAAAGTCGTGGCGAGCTCACCGAAGGTGATCGTCTCGGAATGGGTCACCGGCACCCCGTACTCCGAGATCATCGCTGCCGGTAGCGTCGAACAACGCAACGAGGCGGGTCGCTTGCTGGCCGAGTTCCACTACTCGTCGCCGGCCAGAGTGCACTTGCTGCATTCGGACCCTCACCCCGGCAACTTCATGTTGCTCGACGACGGAAGGCTCTGCGTCATCGACTTCGGTGCCGTCGCGAACCTCCCCGACGGCGCCCCCTACACACTCGGTGTCATGATGCGGCTCGCCCTGGAGGGCCGGTCCGAGGAACTGTTCGAGTTGCTGCGCGCCGAGGGTTTCGTACGTCCCGAGGTGGGACTCGACGCCGACGACGTCTACACGTGGCTGTCACCGCTGGTCGCGCCGCTCGCCGACGAGACATTTCACTTCACGCGCCGGTGGGCGCAGAAACAGGCCATACGGATGGGCGATTCCCGCAACCAGGATTTCCATACCGGGCGTTCGCTCAATCTGCCGCCACAGTGGCTGTTGATCCACAGGGTGACGGCGGGTGCCATCGGCATCCTGTGCCAATTGGAGGCGGAGCTTCCCGTACGTACCATCGTCGAGCGGTGGCAACCCGGCTTCGCCGATTGAGACCGGACTGAGCACGAAGTTGTCCACAGGCAGGCCAAGCACTTACCCGCAAGCTCCGTTCGCAGGTGCGAGTTGTCCACAACTCGGCTAACGAGCAGAGATGATCTTGCCGGGAAGTGCAGGCTCGGGGCATGACGACGACAACCCGTGCCGCACAGCCCGCCGGCGCCCATTCCACCCGCATGATGGCGTCGATGTTCTCAGCCGCCACTACTCCCAGCGCTCTCTGTGACCCTCGGGCGCGCGTGATGTCGGTTGCACAGTTGAAAGCGCTCGGCTTCCATCCGAGCACGATCACGAAGCGCTGCCGGCCCGGTGGGCCGTGGCGTCGGCTCGCTACGGGAGTCGTCATGCTCGGCACTGGGGAACCGACTCGCCGTCACCTACAACAGGCCGCCGTCGCGTATCTCGGGGACGACAGCGTGATCACGGGTGTGGACGCGCTGCGAGCGCATGGAGTTCCTTTGCCCGTTCCACATTTCATCCACGCACTCGTGTCCGCGCAACGCCGACTGACGCCTCCGGCATTCGTGGCCGTAGAACGCACGACACGGATGCCGACGCCGATCGTCAGAGACGAACTGCCGTTCGCGCCGCCGGCGCGAGCCGTGATCGACGCTGCTCGCCGAGAAAGCGATCCCGACCGTCTGCGGTCCTTGCTGACCGTTCCGGTACAGAAGGATCTGTGCACTCTCGACGAGCTCGTCACCGAGCTCGACCGGGGCAATCAGCGGGGCTCCGCGGCGGTACGTGCCCAGTTGAGAGCGCTGGCGCACACGGCCGAGGGCCGCCTGCGCCGGGTAGCGCGATATCTCGCGCGTCGCTGTCCTCTACCGCCACCGCGCTGGGACGTGACGATCACCGATTCGACAGGTCGGCGCCTCGGCATGGTCGACGCGTGGTGGGACGATGTCGGCATGGGGTGGTCGCTGACCGCCCCCTCCCCCGGGGTATCACGACTCCCGAAAGACGAACGCGACAAACTCGCTCTGTCGACGGCGGGCGTGGTGCTGGTGTCCACGGCGCCTCCGATGCTGTATCACCACGGTGATGTCGTCATCGCCGAGTTGGTTCGCGCGTTCCGCCGGGCAGCGGCGCGGCCTCGTCCTCGTGTGCGGTCCGAAGCACGTGGCGCTGCCGTCTGACTCGCGATGGGGTCCTCAGTGCGGACGCCGCGCCGTGTACACGGACCGGGCGCTGAGCAAGAACAGGTCGTCGCGGGCACCGAGGTAATGAGAACCGGCGGGGTCGGTCAGCTCGGCGAGCGTATCGCGGTCGTCCGAAGCCAGGTAGTCGTGCAGGATTTCCGCCATCCACGCGAGATGTTCCACCACGTGTTCACGCACAGTGTCGGAGGTGGGAGCCGGGTGTTCCACGAGGTAACCGAACGACGTCGGTTCCTCAAGCCCGGCGCGAGCCAGAGCGGTTGTCCAGCCGTAGGGCATGTCCACCACGCCGTCCATGGCGGAGCGTAGGTCGTGGAACCACGCGTTGTGTGCCGCGTGGAGCCGGTCCTCCAGTCCCGGACGCCCCACCCCAAGGTCCCAGGGCAGAGTCTTCTGGTTCAGTCCTCCCTCGGCGAGGGCCAGTGTTCCACCCGGCGCGAGTAGGTCGGCCAGTGTGGCCACGCCCGCCTGCTGATCGGGCAGGTGATGCACCATTCCCGATGCCCACACCAGGTCGGCCGACGGCAGTCGGGAGACCGACGAAGCGGTACCGACGTCCGCGTTCACCGTCGTCACCGTGACGGTTTCACCCCCGGCCGCCGAAGCCGCCTTTTGTGCTGCCTCCAGGAGTTCCTCGGTGGCGTCGACGAGAACGAGTCGACCACCACCGTTGTGTCGCAGCACCGAGGCCAATGCTGCGCTCATCCCACCGGAGCCACATCCCGCATCCACCACGACCGGATCAGGCCCGAGGTTCGCCGCCAATCTGGCCGCCACCTGCTGCAGCGATTCGTGTTGCAGAGCGTCGGACCTACGCATCGCCGTGAGCCGAGTGGCCCAGTCGATGTCGTCATGCGTAGCGGACATGGCGTGAAGAACTCCTTTCCGAAGGACACAGAAGGACACAGATCGAATCGACGCGCCCGACGCTGCGCCCAGGCTGCCACGCGCATCCACCTCTGAGCGCTCCTGACACAGCGGGCCCGGCGTTGCCCGGAAGCCGATTGCAGCATATCCCGTATTCGTTCTCGGGCGAGTTCTTCGTGAATCAACATGGCGGTGCGCTCCTTGGTGCTCGTTTTGGTGTTCTCGGTGTTCAATGTCGGAAAAGCGCTGTTGGGCTCCACGGAAAAACCACGGCCACTGACGTGTGGGAAAGTCATGCTGCACTCCGCTGTTCAGATGTCCGCCGTTCAGATGTCCGCTGCGAGGGCGCCGGATGATCCGTGGGAACGACGGGATGCTTACGCGGGCGACCACGAGGCCGTTTCCGCGCCACGATCGAGCCCTTCTCGAAGATCTCGCCGCCCCAGACTCCCCACGGCTCACGCCGGGCGAGTGCCCCCGCAAGACATGACGCCCTCACAGGGCAGTCACCGCACAGGTGTTTCGCTCGCTCCAGCTCCGCGGGTGCTTCGGCGAACCACAGGTCCGCGTCACCCGATCGGCACGGTAGAGCGGCCTCCGGCGTGGCGACCGAGTCGAGTAGCTCCGCCACTCCGGTGGTATCGACTTGGTCGTCGGTGAGCGCCTTCCCTGACGTGAAGGCGGTTGCCGATGGCATTCGTGTTTCTCCTTCGTGTTGTGCGTTACCTGGTTCAGTCGACGTCCGGCCCGAAACAGCACAAAGGCCGCGGATCCGGTGAACGGTTCCGCGGCCTTTGTGAGCCTGCACTCCTGACTCTCAGGTCAGGGGACACTCTCCTGTGGGCACAACGGAACCCAGAACTGCGCCGGAAGGTCGGCGGTCATACGACGAGGCATCGGGCTGACGACTTCGACATCGCCGGCCACAGCAAAGGGAACGGTCTGTCCGTAGAAGGACACACTTGTCCCCGGGCTCTGCTGCACATTCCGGGACGCCAAACGGTGTCGACACTCACGGGTGGCCGTGGCGCCAATTCCGGACAGCGGCGTGCCAGCGATGTCGTTCACCCAGTTGAGCTTCATCTCTGACACCTCCTCTCGCTATCCGGCGACCTCGGCCCGGAAAGGGCGGACGAGGTCACACGATCCCACTCAGTGCTTGCAGGCTATTGCTCCGCAACGGATGCGGCAACTTATTTTTCGAAAAACTCCCCACTTCCGCGAGAAAGTCGCATGACCTGCGGTTTTTCGCGCACGTTCACACGTCGCCGTGGCCGTCGCCCTCGTTGACCACGGCCAGGATGTCGTCGCCGAACCGCTCCAGCTTCGTGGCACCGATGCCGGAGATCCCGACGAGCCCGCGAGCATCCGTGGGGCGCTGTTCCGCGATGGCAACCAGCGTGGCGTCGGTGAACACGACGAACGCCGGGACGTTCAACTCCTTCGCCCTCGCGGATCGCCACTGTCTGAGTCGCTCCAGAAGCTCTTCGTCGACGTCCGAAGGACAATCCGCGCAACGCCCGATCTTGATCTCCAGGGCGGATTCCAAGCTGCGTTCGCACATCCGGCAGAACACCTTGGCCCCGGAGCGTCGGCGAGGCGGCCGACGGGTCCGGGCGGCTGGTTGGTCCTCGGGCAGGAGACCGTACAGGAATCGACTACGCCTGCGGTAGGGCCGCCTGCCCGGGGTGCGGGACAGCGACCACGTCAGCGACAAGTGCTCCCTGGCCCTGGTGACGCCGACGTAGAACAGCCTTCGTTCTTCCTCGACGGCGTCCTCGGTGGTGGCGTGCTGGATCGGCACGGTGCCCTCGGCGAGCCCGACGAGGAACACCGCATCCCATTCGAGTCCCTTGGCCGCGTGCAGGGACGCCAGCGTCACTCCGTCCACCGCCGGTGGGTGCTGGGCGGAAGCACGCTGTTCGAGTTCGGCGACGTAGCGCGCCAGTGTCGGGTTCTCCACGGTGGCCACGAGGTCCTCCGCCAGCTCGTACAGTGCGCGCAGTCCGCTCCACCGTTCACGGGCCGCGCCACCGGTGGGTTGCTTCGCACTCAGCCCGAGGGGTTCGAGCACGCGTTTCACCGCCGACGTCAGTTCGGTCGGCGTTTCCTTCGACTCCGCCGCCGCGGCGGCGGCTTTCAGGGCCGAGGCCGCCTGCCGGACCTCCGGCCTGGCGAAGAAACGCTCGCCACCGCGCACCTGGTACGGGACTCCGACGTCGGAGAGAGCGCGTTCGTAAGTCTCCGACTGCGCGTTGACCCGGAACAGTACGGCGATCTCACTCGCCGGAACACCACTGCCGATGAGGTCCCGGATGCGCTGTGCGACGGCGGCGGCTTCGGCGGGCTCGTCGTCGTACTCGGCGAAGGTCGGCCGGGGCCCGTCCGGCCGCTGCCCCACGAGCCGCAATCGGGAGCCCGCGGGCCGCCCTCTGGCCCCGCTGATAACTTTGTTGGCCAGCTCGACGATCTGGGGCGTGGACCGGTAGTCCCGTTCGAGCCGGACCACGGTGGCGTCGGGGTATCGCCGGGTGAAGTCGAGCAGGGGTCGTGGAGAGGCCCCGCCGAAGGAATAGATCGTCTGGTTGGCGTCACCGACCACCGTCAGGTCATCGCGTCCGCCGAGCCATGCGTCGAGCAGCCGCTGCTGCGCCGGGGTGATGTCCTGGTATTCGTCCACGACGAAGCAGCGGTATTGGTTACGGAATTCCTCGGCGACGCCGCGGTGTTCTTCCAACGCGGCTGTCGTGTGCAGGAGCAGGTCGTCGAAGTCGAGCAACCGACGGTCGTTTTTGATCTGTTCGTATGTCCGGTACGCCTCGGCGACTCGCTCGGTGGGGTGTCCGATGTCGCGACGCCGGGACTGCGCGACGGCCGGATAGTCGTCGGGGCCGATGAGACAGGCCTTGGCCCACTCGATTTCACCGGCGAGGTCTCGCAGTGTCTCCGTCTCGGTGGGGAGTCCCACCTTGTTCGCGGCGTGGCCCACGAGCCGGAGCTTGTTGCCGTCGAGCAGTTCCCATTGGGAGTCGCCCACCACACGCGGCCAGAAGTACCGCAGTTGGCGCAGGGCCGCGGCGTGAAACGTCCGGGCCTGTGCCCCGTCGACGCCCAGTTGCCGGAGTCTGGCCCGAAGCTCACCCGCGGCGCGGGCCGTGAACGTCACCGCGAGTACCTGCGTGGCCGCGACATGACCTTGTCGTACCAGGTAGGCGATGCGGTGTGTGATCGTTCGGGTCTTGCCTGTCCCCGCACCCGCGAGCACGCACACCGGGCCACGTGGAGCGCTCGCGGCCGCGCGCTGTTCCGGGTCGAGCCCCTCGAGGGGGCCTTGTGACCGGTTCGAGCGATGTGTGCTGACCACTCCCGCATCCTCGCAGAGGGGACCGACGAGCCGACGCCCACCCGGACGCCCGTATCCTGGGTGATTATGGCGGGAAAGCAGGACAAAGAAGCTGCCAAGCAGGCCAAGAAGGAGAAGCGCGCGGCCAGTAAGGCGAGGCGGGCGCAGATCTTCCAAGCGTTCTCGATGCAACGCAAGGAAGACAAAGCCCTCATCCCGTGGATGCTGGGATGGTTCCTCATCGTGGCCGGTGCGGTCTTCGGCCTCGGTTGGCTCATGGGCATTCAGTGGTGGCTGTTGCCCATCGGCATCATGCTGGGCCTGCTCGCCGCCATGATCGTGTTCGGCCGTCGGGTGCAGAAGACGGTTTACACGAAGGCCGAGGGGCAGCCCGGCGCGGCCGCGTGGGCGTTGGACAACCTGCGTGGGCGTTGGCGGGTGACCCAGACCGTCGCCGCGACGACGCACCTTGACGCCGTGCACCGCGTGCTGGGTGGTCCCGGCGTCATCCTGGTGGGCGAAGGCGCGCCGCACCGGGTGAAGAACCTGCTGGCGCAGGAGAAGAAACGCATCGCGCGGCTCGTGGGTGACACCCCGATCTACGACGTGATCGTGGGCACGGACGAGGGCCAGGTGCCGCTGCGGAAACTGCAGAGCTACCTCATGAAGCTTCCGCGCAACCTGAGGGGCCGGGAGGTCGACGCGCTGGAGGCGAAGCTCGCCGCGTTGGGTAACCGGGGCGCGGCCATGCCGAAGGGGCCGATGCCTCAGGGCGCCAAGATGAGGAACGTGCAACGGACCATTCGGCGCCGCTGACCGATCGATGCTGGCGCTGGTGGCGGGCTGACCGCCATCAGCGCATTGTCACGACGACGGTGTTGGTGAGTCTGTCGTGCCAACCTCGGCCGTCGGCGTTGCGCACGATGGCGGGAATGAGGAAGAACGTCAGCACACACCGCAGGGCCGCCCGCCACAATCCCACGGTCGTGTGCCCGTCGAGCCGCGCCACTCGGATACCGGCCAACGCCATCCCCGGGGTGAATCCGGAGAACGTCACGGGTACCACTGTGATGACGATCCAAGTCACCAGCGACCAGAGGTTGTGTGCCTGCATGCCGCCCACGTCGGAGTAGTCGGGGCGGGTGAAGATCGCCGTCAGAAGCGATGCGACGACCAGGTCGACCACCAGGGCCAGCAGGCGCCGTCCCGGTCCCGCGACAGAGCTCGGCCCGTGTTCGGGCAGGCCGAGGCGCTCGCCCGGCCAACGCGAGGGTTCTCCCGTGTGCGCTTCCCCGGACGAAAGTGTTGACAGCCATTCACCGGTCCATCGTGCCACTCGTCCAGGGTATTCCTCGTGCGTTCGTCCCGTTCGCCCTGGTCAACTCATTGGTGTTGCGTCTTGCGATCCCCGAACCAGTTAACACGCGCGAAACATCGAGGTGACGGTCGGGCAACACCACCCTTTTACTGTGAATCGACGAGAAGCACGAGAGCTTGAAGAACCTGAAGAACCTGAAGAACACTGCCGCCGGCACCGAATGAGAAGGAGCCACCCAGGGTGTCCACTACTCCGGACGATGTCCTCCGTCTGATCGCGGACGAGGGCGTGCAGTTTGTCGACGTGCGGTTCTGTGACCTACCGGGCGTCATGCAGCACTTCACCATCCCCGCATCGACGTTCGACGCGGGGGTGTTCGAGGAGGGGCTGGCGTTCGACGGGTCGTCGATCCGTGGATTTCAGTCGATTCACGAGTCCGACATGCTGCTGTTCCCCGACCCGGACACCGCTCGCGTCGACCCGTTCCGCAAGCACACGACCCTGTCACTGAACTTCTTCGTCCACGATCCTTTCACGCGGGAGCCGTACAGCAGGGATCCACGCAACATCGCGCGTAAGGCCGAGCAGTACATCGCCGAGTCCGGCATCGCTGACACAGCGTTCTTCGGTCCCGAGGCGGAGTTCTACATCTTCGACTCGGTGCGCTTCGACTCCTCCGAGAACGCGACCTTCCACGAGATCGATTCGATCGAGGGTTGGTGGAACACCGGCCGGGTCGAGGAGGGCGGCAACAAGGGCTACAAGACCAAGTTCAAGGGTGGCTACTTCCCGGTTCCCCCTGCGGACCACTATGCCGACCTGCGCGACGACATCTCCCGGACACTGATCGAATCGGGTTTCGTTCTGGAACGCGCTCACCACGAGGTGGGCACCGCGGGACAAACCGAGATCAACTACAAGTTCAACACCCTGCTGCACGCGGCCGACGACCTGCAGCTGTTCAAGTACATCGTCAAGAACACGGCCTTCGCCGCGGGCAAAACCGTGACTTTCATGCCGAAGCCGCTGTTCGGCGACAACGGTTCCGGCATGCACTGCCACCAGTCGCTGTGGAAGGACGGGGAGCCGTTGTTCTACGACGAGTCCGGGTACGCGGGCTTGTCGGACATGGCACGGCACTACATCGGCGGCATCTTGACGCACGCGCCGAGTCTGCTGGCGTTCACCAACCCGACGATCAACTCCTACCACCGGTTGGTGCCGGGTTACGAAGCTCCGGTCAGCCTGGTGTATTCACAGCGGAACCGCTCAGCGTGTGTCCGTATTCCGATCACCGGCAGTAACGCGAAGGCCAAGCGGATCGAGTTCCGTTGCCCTGATTCGTCCGGTAACCCGTATCTGGCGTTCGCGGCGATGGCGATGGCCGGCCTCGACGGCATCAAGAACAAGATCGAGCCGCCGGATCCCATCGACAAGGACCTCTACGAGCTGCCGCCCGAGGAGGCCAAGGACGTCAAGCTGGTGCCGGGGGACCTGGAGACCGCGCTCGACGCGCTGGAATCCAACCATGACTTCCTGTTGGAGGGCGGCGTGTTCACCCCGGATGTGATCGAGACGTGGATCTCGTACAAGCGGGAGAACGAGATCGAGGCACTGCGCCTGCGCCCGCATCCCTACGAGTTCGCCCTGTACTACGACGTGTGAGCGCATGGCGGCGCCGAAAACGGCACTGACGAACGGCCCACCGGTCCTCAACCGAGTGGGCCGTTCGTGGGATCCGACGGGATCGGGGCTCGGAGATCGCCGCCTACCGCAGCGACGCCGGTGCACTCCTCACCACCGCGGCGAAGGCTCTTCTACCGGAGGAGGTCACACCGTGCCGCAGAGCAAGTCGAGGTCGAGACCCGCCTCCACGATCCGCTCGCGTGGCGCCGGGACCAGCTTGCGCTTGGTGAGGTCCATCAGCCCGAGCGTGCACTTGATCTCCGCCGAGAGCGTGCCGTCGAGTTTGAAGATCTCGTTCTGCATCCAGAAGACCTTGCCCTCGCCGAACGTGGCACGGCAGGTGACGTCGACCTCGTCCCCCGCGCGCAGTTCGCGGCGGTAAACGATGTGTGACTCCAGCAGAACCGGCGATATCCCACTCGCAAGCAACTCTTTTTCCATGCCGCCGGCCTTCTCGAACAGCTCCAACCGGGCGACCTCGCCGTACTGGTGGTACACGGCATGGTTCACATGGCCGAGGCTGTCCAACTCGTACTGGCGGACCTTGATACGAACACGAAACGGCTCCTGCTGACTCACGCCTTCACCATAGGACGGATGCCCGTTCACCGTCCTTGCCCGGTGACGATCACGACTCGTAGAACAACCGTTGGACCACAGCGTGAGCACGGCGGGTGACGCGGCGGTAGTTGTCGAGGAACTCACCGGGATCGTCGTCGGCGGAACAACCGAATGCACGCGCCACCGCCGCCAGTTCCCTACCCGACGTGGGAATCTGGTCGGACGGCTTGCCCTTGACGAGCATCGTGATGTTGCGGGCGCGCGTGGCCAGCTTCCAGGCATACACCAGCGCGTCGATGTCGTCGGTGTCCGCGAGTCCGGTGTCCGCGAGAGTCCGCAGCGCGGTGAGCGTCGAGGTTGTACGCAGCTCGGGGATCTCGTGCGCATATCGCAGTTGCCACAACTGCGCCGTCCATTCCACGTCGGCGAGGCCGCCTCTGCCGAATTTGGTGTGTGTCGTGGGATCGGATCCTCGCGGCAACCGTTCGGTTTCCACCCGCGCCTTGATCCGTCTGATCTCCCGTATCTTGTCCGCGGGCAACCCGTTTTCCGGGTAGCGCAACGGGTTCACGATGTCGATGAATCTCGCACCGAGATCGTCGTCCCCGGCCACCACTCGCGCTCGCAGTAGGGCCTGTGCCTCCCACACTTCTCCCCACCGCGCATAGTAGGCGCGGTAGGACTCGAGTGTGCGCACCAAAGGCCCGCTGCGCCCTTCCGGCCGTAGGTCAGTGTCCACCACCAGTGGCGGGTCCTGGCTCGGCGCGCCGAGTGTTCCCCGTACCATCTCGGCCACGGAGGTGGCGAACTTAACGGCTTCCTCACCGGTGGCACCGTTCGCGGGTTCACACACGAACAGCACGTCCGCGTCGGAGCCGTAACCGAGCTCCTCACTTCCCAACCGGCCCATGCCGATCACCGCGATCCGTGCGCGTTCACCGCCCGCCTCCCCTGTTCGCTGTCGGATCGCCGCCGACAGCGCGACCTGCAGCACCGCGGTCCACACCGAGGACAGCGCTACACAGACCGTCCTCACATCGAACAGACCCAACAGGTCCGCGCACGCGACTCGCAGCAGTTCGTGTCGCCGCAGTGACCGTGCCGACGCCACCGCGGCTTTGACGCCCTGTTGCCTTCCTGCGGCGGCGCGTAACGAGCGCGCCACCTCTTCGACGGGTTTTCCCGTCAACGCATCGAGATCACCCAACAGGCGCAACACTTCCGGTGCTCTCACCAGGAGGTCCGGCACCAGCCGCGACATACCGAGAATGGTGGCGAGGCGTTCCACGACCGCGCCCTCGTCTCGCAGCACCCGCAAGTACCACGGGGTGTCGGCGAGTGCCTCGGACACGCGCCGGTACGCCAGCAATCCACCGTCGGCGTCGGGTGTGTCCGCGAGTAGGCCCAACAGGACGGGCAGCAGGGTCTGTTGGATCGCGGCTCGCCGCGACACTCCCGAAGTCAATGCCTGGATATGCCGCAACGCACCGTCCGGAGCGACATATCCGAGTGCGGCGAGTCTGCTGGCCGCCTGTTCGGTCGTGAGACGCAGTGCCTCGGTCGGCACCTTCGACACCGCTTCCAGCAGGGGTCGGTAGAACAGTTTCTCGTGCAGACGGCGAATCCGTCGTACGTGTCTGCGGAACTCTGTGGTCAGGACCTCGCTTTCGAGCTTGCCCTTGACCCGTCGCACGGCGCAGGCTCGTGCGAGCCACCGCAGTCGTTCCACATCGTCCTGTTCAGGGAACAGATGGGTGCGCCGCAGTCCCCTCAGTTGCAATCGGTGTTCCACCGTACGCAGGAACTCGTACGATTCCCGTAGTTCCGCGGCGTCGACTCGGCCCACGTATCCGCCCGCTCCCAATGCCTCCAGCGCGTCCACGGTGGACGAAGAACGCAAGGTGTGATCGACACGGCCGTGCACGAGTTGCAACAACTGCACGGCGAATTCGACATCACGCAACCCACCACGCCCGAGTTTGAGCTCCCGGTCGACGATCTCGGTGGGCACATGCCGCTCGACTCGACGACGCATCCGTTGTACGTCCGCCACGAAGTCCTCGCGCTCGGCCGCCGACCACACCATGGGTGCGATGAGCTCGGCGTAACGCTGCCCGAGCTCGACATCGCCCGCCACCGGTCTCGCTTTGAGCAAAGCCTGGAACTCCCAGGTACGCGCCCATCTCGTGTAGTACGACTCGTAGCTGTCCAGTGATCTCACGAGCGCACCGGCTTTGCCTTCGGGCCGTAGTGCGGCATCGACCTCGAAGCACGACTGCCCGACCACTCGCATCAACGCGGTCGCAAGACGTGTGGCGGTCGGAATATCACTCCCACCGACGAACACGACGTCCACGTCGCTGACGTAGTTGAGTTCCCGGGCACCACATTTGCCCATCGCGATGACGGCGAGCGTACCGTCGGCCTTCTGGCCCACCTCTTGCTGAGCCACGAGAAGACCGGCACGTAGCGCGGCCTCGGCCAGCTCCGTGAGTGCGCGGGTGATGTCGGTCAGCGAAGGCTGGTGGAGTTGAGGATCCACCACGTGCGCGAGGTCCTCGGCAGCGATCTCCAGCAGCAGTCCGCGATATGCCACCCGTAATGCGCGCACCGCCTCGGAGCCGGTCAGTATGCCGGTCAGCATGTCGCTATCGGAGGAGACCGCATCGGCGAGACGGGAACTGTAGTCCCTCGGTACGGTCAAAGAGGACGGGACGAGACGTCGCCACTGACCGGGGTTGCTCACCAATAGATCTCCGAGAACGGTGGAGCAACCGAGCACCGCCAACAACCGCGCGCGGAAAACAACGTTGGTATGGAGGGTGTGGTCGAGCTCTTGCCACGATTCCTCGTCGGCGGCTCGAAATCTGTCTAATGTGAGTAAAGCCAGGTCCGGATCGGGTGTGCGGGCGAGCGCACTCAACACCCCGATCGCGTTCTCCGACGGCCCGTCGTCGGTCCACCATCCCGCCGCGCGCAACATGTCTTGCGCCCGGCTGTCGGTGAGTCCGTAACGAGCGACTGATGCGGCGGGTCGAACTCTTTCAGCCATCGACGATCGGCAGCGACGGGATCTCGGGCTTCGCCGGTTCTAACCGGCCTGCGGCGAGATCGACGAATCGATGCGCGAACGGTTGCCACACTCCCGCCATGTCCTCGTGAAGACGCCTCAAGGTCTCCTCGTCGAACGCGCTCTGCCGCACGGCCTCCGCTTTTGATTTGGACGTCGCAGCCCACCGCAATACCACTTCAGCCGTGGTCTCGATGTGGAATTGAATTCCATAAACTCGACGTCCGATTCGGAACGCCTGATTCGGATAACGCGGTGATGACGCCAACAATACGGCGTTCGGTGGGAGTTGTGCGATCTCGTCGGAATGAAATTGCAGCACGTCCGGCAACAGAGGAAGATCAGCGCACAGTGGGTCCGTCCATGCCGCGTCCTTCTTCAGCACCAACGACGGGCCGACTTCGGGGCCGTCGTGTCCCAACGTGACGCGCCCCCCGGCCGCGACCGCCAGCAGCTGCGCGCCCAGGCATACACACAAGGTCGGCTTGTCCACGGCAACGGATGCGCTGAGCAGTGACCGCACATCCGCAAGCCACGGATGCCGAGTGTCGTCCTCGGCATTCATGCCGCCACCGAGACACACCACACCGTCGTAATCGTCGACGGTATCGGGAAGGCTCGTGTCCGGCATCAAACGCACGTCGAGTTCCGCCCCGGCGTCAACCAACCATTCACCGAGTGGTCCCGGCGGATCGGCTACGTCGGGCTGGATAACCAGGAGGCGAGATGTGCTCACACACCGCAGCTTACGGCGTGAATGGCGTGTGGTAACACCCCACACATATGAAAAAGGCCCGTCGGTGTTGGTCCACCAACCAACACCGACGGGCCTATCAGCATGTGTATACACGTCCATAGTGGTGTCCAGAGCGTCCATAGCGGTGGCGGCACGGTATGCAGGCAGGAGAAAGCGTGTCAGAGATCGGTCGGCGCAACTCGGGCGACGACGACGGATTGGCTCGACAGGACCGTCGGAATCAGAACCCGGAAAAAGGAAAGAAAGAATTCGTCGAACGACGAGGAACGGGCAACCGTAGCGATAAACACCGACGTGGAGGTCGGACACGTGACGGCAGATCCGGAAAACCCGACCGTGATTTCCGGGAACGCCGTGACGGACGGCCTCGTCAAGACAAAGACGAACGTCGACGCAGTGATCGCCTGCGAGATGACCGCCGAGGAAACGAACGGCGCCGCGACGACCGCGGCCGCAAGCCCACACAGTCACGGCCACGCCACGAACGTGGCGGCCGTCCGGCCCGCAAGGAGGACACTTCTTCGGCACGAGACCTTCCCACGGTCCCGGAACTGCCCGAATCCGCGGAGTTCACCGACCTCGATGCCGAAGCGAGGCGTGAGCTGCGGACCCTTCCGAAGAACCTCGCCGAACGTGTGGGCCGACACCTTGTCGCCGCGGGGATGCTGATCGACGAGGACCCGGAAGCGGCCCTGTCCCACGCGCGCTACGCGAAGTCGAAGGCGTCGCGTATCCCCATCGTCCGGGAGGCACTGGGGCTCACCGCCTATCACGCAGGTGAGTGGGCCGAGGCCCTGTCGGAACTGCGTGCGGTAAGGCGAATGACCCGGACCGACCTCCACATCGCCGTGATCGCCGATGCCGAACGCGCGCTCGGTCGCCCGGAACGTGCTCTCGATTTCGCCAAGGAAGTGGACACCTCCAGACTGCCGAAGGACGTCGAGATCGAATTGAAGATCGTCGTGGCGGGTGCGCGTCGCGACATGGGACAGCTCGATGCGGCCGTGGTCGAGCTTCAAGGCCCCGATCTCGATCCGAACCAGCGCCGCCCGTGGAGCCACCGGTTGTTCTATGCCTATGCCGACAATCTGGCCGCCACGGGCCGCATGGACGAAGCTGTGCGTTGGTTCCTCCACGCCGCCGAAGCGGACGAGGAAGGGGAGACCGATGCCGCCGAGCGTGCCGGGGAGTTGACGCGGTGATGACCGAGACACTGTTCGACCGACACGATGCCGTCCTGTTCGACCTCGACGGCACCGTCTACCACGGAACGCGGCCCATCCCGGCCGCCGCGGAGGCGGTTGCGTACGTGCGCGATCGTGGGATCCCGGTGCGGTTCGTAACCAATAACGCCTCGAAGTCACCGGAGGCGGTCGCCGAGCACCTCGCGGGAGTCGACGTGCCGGCTTCGGCTGCCGAGGTGAGCACCAGTGCACAGGCAGCGGCCGCGTTGCTGAGGGAACGGTTGCCCGCCGACGCTGTCGTGCTCGTCGTCGGAACAGCGTCGCTGGAGGCGGAGGTGCGCGCCGTCGGTCTGCGCACGACACGGGAAAACGACGCCGACGTCGCCGCTGTGGTGCAAGGACATTCGCCGGACACACGCTGGGGCGACCTCGCCGAGGCGTGCCTGGCAGTGCGCGGTGGCGCGTGGTGGGTGGCGTGCAACGCCGATGCGACACTGCCCAGCGAACGTGGGCAGCTGCCCGGCAACGGATCGATGGTGGCCGCATTGCGTACAGCGACGAACCGGGAGCCCGAGGTGGCAGGTAAACCCCAGGCCCCGTTGTTGAGGACAGCGGCTCATTCCGCCGGAGCGAGCTCGGCACTCGTCGTCGGGGACCGGTTGGACACCGACATCGCGGGCGCCGCTGCGGCGGGATATCGCTCACTGGTGGTGCTGACGGGCGTGGCGACGGCCGAGCAGCTCCTTGTCGCAGCACCGGGCGAACGGCCCGATTACCTCGCCGCCGATCTCACAGTGCTGACGGCGGACGTAGACGTCGCCGCTCTGGAAATCGGTCCGCGACCCGGTTGGCGGGTCACCGTGGACGACGGTGTGCTGGCGGTGACGGCGGATGGCGACGGAGATCGAGTGGATCTGCTACGTCATCTGTGCCACGTGGCATGGTCGTCGGCGGCGAGGATTGTGCGCGCCGACGACGAACGTTCGGAACAGGCGTTGGTCTCGTGGGGGCTTCTCTGAATATTCCGTGCGTGGTGACGGGCCGGGGTGCGGATCGGTTAGCGTTGAGGCGTGCACGCAGAGACTGAATCCGCACCGCAGCCGGTCCCCGGCCCCTCGCCGGGGCACACCGATCCCCGCGCTGCCATCGACCGGGCCGTTGCCGCGCTCGACGACCTCGACGATCTGCCACCGGCCGAGCACGTCGAACGTTTCGACACTGTGCACACCGCGCTCGCCACGGCCCTGTCGAGCATCGACAAGGTGTAATCGTGGCGCGTAAAGCTCGCCTTGACGCCGAACTGGTGCGCCGGGGACTGGCCAGGTCCAGAGAACACGCCGGTTCACTCATCACCGAAGGCAGGGTGACGGTGCGAGGGCTCGTCGCGAAGAAGGCCGCCACAGGCGTCGAGCCGAACACCCCGATCGTCGTGCGTGTCGACGACGATCCGGGCTGGGCATCGCGCGGTGCCCACAAACTGTTGGGAGCTCTGAAGGAATTCAAGCCCCGCGGCCTGACGGTCGAGGGCCGAAGGTGTCTCGACGCGGGCGCGTCCACCGGCGGTTTCACCGATGTGCTGCTCCGTGAGGGCGCCGGTTCCGTGGTGGCCGTGGACGTGGGGCGCGGATTGCTCGACTGGCGGTTACGCACCGACGACCGGGTCACGGTGCTGGACAAGACGAACGTGCGCACGTTGACACCGGAGGCCATCGGCGGTGTCGTGGACCTGGTGGTGGCCGACCTGTCGTTCATCTCGCTGCGGCTCGTACTCCCCGCGCTGGCTTCGTGCGCGGAGGAGGGCGCCGATCTGCTGCCGATGGTGAAGCCCCAGTTCGAGGTCGGTCGGCAACGGTTGGGCAGCGGTGGTGTCGTGCGTGATGCCGAGCTGCGGACCGAGGCCGTCTCGGAGGTGCTGGCCGAGGCGACGAGATGCGGTTTACGGACTCTCGGTGTGGTGGCCAGTCCGCTGCCCGGACCGTCGGGCAACGTCGAGTATTTCGCCTGGCTGCGGAAGAACGCCGAGGGCGCGGAAACCGGTTCCGACGAGACCGCAAGGCGTGATGAGATGGTCCGCACCGCGGTGAGGGAGGGACCGTCGTGACCGAGTCCGGCCGAGAAGTGTTGTTGATCGTCCACCCCGACCGGGACACGACGAGGGAAGCCTCAGGCGAGGTCGCGATGCGGCTCGCCGCCGCGGGGATCGGTCTTCGGGTGCTGGACGACGAGGTGCACAGGCTCGTGGAGCCGCCGAACACGGAGCTGCCGTGCGCGGTGGTGGCGCCGTCCGACGACCCCGCACGCGGGGTGGAACTGGTGTTGGTCCTCGGCGGTGACGGTACCTTGCTGCGGGCTGCGGAATTGGCGAGACCGGCCGGTGTTCCCGTGTTGGGCGTGAACCTCGGCCGCATGGGATTTCTCACCGAAGCGGACTATCACGCGCTCGGCGACACGGTGGACCGGGTGGTTTCCCGACGCTACCGCATCGAGGACCGGATGACCGTGGATGTCACGGTGGCGCTCGACGGTGCCGTGGTGGCGCGGACGTGGGCGTTGAACGAGGCGAGTGTCGAGAAGTGCTCGCGGGAACGGGTCCTCGACGCGTTGATCGAGGTGGACGGCAGGCCGGTGTCGTCGTTCGGCTGCGACGGTGTGTTGTGCTCGACGCCCACGGGCTCTACGGCGTACGCGTTCTCGGCGGGAGGACCGATCGTGTGGCCCGACGTCGAAGCGTTGCTCGTGGTGCCGAGCAATGCCCACGCCATGTTCTCCCGGCCACTCGTGGTGTCCCGTTCCTCGGTGATCACCGTGCAGGTCGACCCCGACGGATCTCCGGCGGTGTTGACGTGTGACGGGTCGAGACACGTCGACCTGGTCCCGGGGTCGCGGGTTCGGGTGGTGGCCGGCGAGGTACCGGTACGTCTCGCGCGGTTGTGGGACGGCCCGTTCACCGATCGTTTGGTGCACAAGTTCTCCCTGCCCGTCACTAGCTGGAGGGAGCGGCACGCCCGCAACGGATAGCCCTCCGTTCTCGGGTTGCCGCTACGGTGGTGGACGTGCTGGCCGAGATGCGTATCCAGGGCCTCGGAGTGATCGACGAGGCCGCGCTCGAACTGCACCCCGGATTCACCGTGGTCACCGGTGAGACCGGGGCGGGCAAGACCATGGTCGTCACCGGCCTGCATCTGCTGTCCGGTGGACGCTCCGACGCCTCCAAGGTGCGGGCGGGGTCGGCGAAGGCGATCGTGGAGGGTCGCTTCGCTGAGATCGCCGGAGAACGGGCGCTACGTATCCTCTCGGACGCGGGCGCCGACACCGACGAGGACGGCAGCGTCATCGCGGTGCGGTCGGTCGGGGCCGACGGCCGCTCTCGCGCCCACCTCGGGGGCCGGTCCGTGCCGGTGGGAGTGCTGGGTGAGCTGTCGGAACAGCTTCTGGCCGTCCACGGACAGAACGACCAGTTGCGGCTGTTACGCCCTGTCGAACAGCGAGCCGTGCTCGACCAGTTCGCGGGAGACGCCGTCGCCGAGCCGTTGGCCGACTACCGGAAAGTCCGCCAGGAGTGGCTTTCGGTCGCGCAAGAACTGGAGGAGCGATGCGCCCGGTCGCGGGAACTCGCGCAACAGGCGGATCTACTGAGGCACGGGCTGACCGAGATCGAGGCGGTCGATCCGTCTCCCGGTGAGGACGTGGAGCTCACCGAGCAGGTCAAGCGACTGGCCGCTGTGGACGAACTGCGGGACACCGCCACCGCCGCACTCACCGCGGTCACCGGGGCCGCCGAAGGAGATCCCGACGTACCCGGTGCTTTGGGGTTGCTCGCGGAAGCCCGGCGGAGGCTCGGCACGGCCGAGGACGCCACGCTACGGGAGTTGGAGCCGCGTCTGTCCGAGGCTGCTGTGTTGCTCGACGAGGTCGGCCGTGAGCTCGCCACCTATCTCGACACACTCGACGCCGATCCGGAGCGGCTCGAAGCGATCCTGGCGCGACAGGCGGAGTTGAAGAAGCTCACCCGCAAGTACGCGGCCGACGTGGACGGCGTACTCGCGTGGGCCGAGGACGCGCGCATACGGCTCGCCGGTATGGACACCTCGGAGGAAGCTCTCGAGGAACTGGCCGCCCGTCGGGACGCGCTCGCCGCGGACCTGTCCGGGCATGCCGCACGTCTGTCGGCGGCGCGCCGGAGCGCGGCAGCCGAACTGGGGGAGCGGATCACCGCTGAGCTGTCGGGCCTGGCGATGGGGCAGGCCACGCTCGAGGTCACCGTGCGCAGCAGGCAGGCCGACGCAACCGATCCCCTCGCGTTGACCGTCGACGGGCGGACTCTGGTGGCGGGGCCCGATGGTGTGGACGACGTCGAGCTGCTGTTGCGCGCGCATGCGAAAGCACCGGCGCTGCCCGTGCACAAGGCGGCCTCGGGCGGTGAACTGTCTCGCGTGATGCTCGCCATCGAGGTCGTGCTCGCCCATACCGACACGGTCCAGACACTGGTGTTCGACGAAGTCGATGTCGGAGTCGGTGGTCGCGCCGCTGTCGAGATCGGTCGCAGACTGGCGAGATTGGCCCGCACGCACCAGGTACTGGTGGTGACACACCTGCCGCAGGTCGCCGCATTCGCCGACCGTCACTTAGTGGTGGACAAAGGTATGTCGGACGGGGTGACCCGAAGCGGTGTACGCACACTCGACGGTGAGGAAAGAGTCACCGAACTGGCCCGGATGCTCGCCGGGCTCGACGATACCGAGACTGGCCGGGCCCATGCGGAAGAATTGCTGAGCTCGGCCGCGGAATTCAAAGCCACGGTGGGCAAGAAAACCGAGTAGCGCTACTTGGATAGTGGGCGACGTCAGCGCTTCCCCGCCGTGGATATCGAGCCCACGAACGGGTGAGCGGGTGTCGCGCTTCCCGGGTAACCCACACGCCGCGCCGGTGTGGCGGCCAGGATGCCCCGACAGTGTTTGTCACTATCCCCCGCATGAAATTCACCGGCCTGTTGTCACGGTCCACCCCCGCGCTGCCCGGCCTCACCGGAACCGCGCGCGTCGATCGCCGGATACGGGACCTCGCCAGGCGGGCCGAGCCGGGTGACATCGCGGTGATCGACCATGTCGATCTCGATCGCGCGAGCGCCGATGCGCTGGTACGTGCCCAAGTCTCCGCAGTGATCAACGCAGCCCCGTCCATCTCGGGCCGATACCCCAACCTCGGACCGGAGGTGTTGCTGAAAGCGGGCATCCCACTGATCGACCACGCGGGTGGGAACCTGCTGCACCGCGTCAGGGACGGCAGCAAAGTCCGGGTGCACGAGGGCAGCGTGTACGTCGGTCGCAGTGAGGTGGCGAAAGGCATCGTGCAGACACCTGAAAGCGTCGCCGACCAGATCGTGGAAGCACGCGCGGGCATGTCGGCACAACTGGAGGCCTTCTCTGCCAACACGATCGAGTTCTTGCAGCGTGAGCGCAGCCTCATACTCGACGGTGTGGGCGTGCCCGATCTACACGTGTCGTTGGCCGACCGGCACGTGGTCGTCGTCGCACCCGGTGTGGGGCATGCCGAGGACCTGTGGGCGCTGAGGAAGTACGTCCGGAATCAGCGGCCCGTGCTCATCGGGGTGGACACCGCGGCCGACACGATGAACAAGCTGGGGTTCCGGCCCGACATCGTCGTCGGTGACCCCACGGGGATCGAGGAAGCCACGCTGAAAGCCGCTTCCGAGGTGGTCGTGCCGGCGCAACCGGACGGACACGCACCGGGCGTTGAGCGCGTACAGGACCTGGGTATCGGCGCCGTGACCTTCCCTGCCTCGGGCAACCCCGAGGATCTCGCGTTGCTGCTCACGGACACACACGACGCGGTCCTCGTGGTGACGGTCGGGTTCCAGGCCACGTTGAGGGAGTTCCTCGACAGCGGCCGGTCGGGGTCGAACCCGTCCACTTTCCTGACCAGGTTGAAGCTCGGCACGAAGGTCATCGACGGCAAGGCCGTGGCGAGCCTGCACCGCAACCGGGTGTCGTTCGCCGTTCTGTCGCTCCTCGCGCTGGCGGTGATAGCCGTCGTCGTGGTGGTCCTGCTGCTGTCCGGAACCACCGCCTCGATGTATTCGGACGAGGCGGTGCGGTTGTGGCACACGGCCACCGACTGGGTGGCGGGACTGTTCGCGTAAGGTGGCGTTCCCGCGGCACCTCGGTCGGCGAACGGCGGATCATCGAGGTTGAACGAGACGCTCCCAGTCGGCCACGAAGCCGGGATAGGTCTTGCCCACCGTAGCTGGGTTCTCCACGGTGACGTCCGGAACCCGCAGAGCCAGCACCGCACCCGCCATCACGAGCCGGTGGTCGTCGTAGGTGTGGAACGTCCCGCCGCGCAGTGGTACCGGCCGGATCCGCAGACCGTCGTCGGTCTCGGTGACGTCGCCGCCCAACGCCGACAGCTCCGTGGCCAACGCTGCGAGTCGGTCGGTCTCGTGGCCGCGCAGGTGGGCGACGCCCCGGATCTCGGAGGGTCCGTCGGCGAAGCACAACAGCGCTGCCAGCACCGGGGTCAGTTCGCCGACCTCGTGAAGGTCCAGGGTCGCACCGGCGACCCTGCCGGTGCCGGTGACCGTCAGACCGTCTTCGCCCAGCACCGCCTCCCCGCCGAGCTCACGCACCAGGCTCCGCAGCCGGTCGCCCGGCTGCGTGGTCTCGGAGGGCCAGCCGGCGACGTGCACACGGCCACCGGTCAACAGCGGCGCGACGACGAACGGCGCGGCGCTCGACAGGTCGGGTTCCACGGTGTATTCGGACAGGGCTAGGGTGGCCGGCGGCACATGGAACTCCGAGCCGTCCCGCTCGGGAGCCGCGCCGAACCGACGCAACATGTCCATGGTCATGGCGATGTGCGGTTCACTCGGCGTCTCGCCTCGCAGACGCACCGTCACACCGCGTTCGAAGGCGGGGGCCGACAACAGCAGCGCTGACAGGAACTGGCTGGACGCCGACGAATCGAGCTCCACGGCTCCGCCCGCGAGACCACCCTTGCCCCGCACCGTGAACGGCACGGTGCCACGACCACCGTCGTCGATGTCGGCCCCGAGCTCGGTCAGTGCCCGCAGCAGCGGAGCCACGGGCCTGCGTCGAATGGCCGGGTCGCCGTCGAAGTACACGGTCCGCGAGCCCAGCGCGGCCAGCGGCGGAGTGAATCGCGCCACCGTTCCAGCGTTACCCAGCGCGACCTCCACCCGCTCGTCACCGTCGGACATCGGCTGCACACGCACCCCGTCCGGTGTGACGGTCGACGACGCGCCGAGCACGTCGAGGGCCGCCAGCATGAGCCGAGCGTCCCGCGAATCCAGAGGATCTCGCACAAGCGTCTGCCCAGTGGACAAGGCGGCGAGCACGAAAGCGCGGTTGGTGATGGACTTCGATCCGGGAACCCGGACGGTCGCGTCGATCCGATCGGAGGCCGTCGGTGCGGCCCAGGTGTTCTTTTCACCCACGGCCCCACTGTCCCACACCGGAGACCACAGACGTGTCGGACAGCCTTGCGGCACGGTCCTCCTCAGGTGAGATAAGGTGGAAGCCCGTGGGACTTCAGCCGCGGACTACCAAATACGTCTTTGTCACCGGAGGCGTCGCCTCCTCACTGGGCAAGGGGCTCACCGCCTCCAGCCTCGGTCAACTCCTCACGGCCCGCGGGCTTCGGGTCACGATGCAGAAGCTCGACCCGTACCTCAACGTGGACCCCGGAACGATGAATCCGTTCCAACACGGAGAGGTCTTCGTCACCGACGACGGGGCCGAGACCGACCTCGACATCGGTCACTACGAGCGGTTCCTCGACCGCGACCTGTCGGGGACCGCGAACGTGACCACCGGTCAGATCTACTCCTCCGTCATCGCCAAGGAACGGCGTGGCGAGTATCTCGGTGACACCGTCCAGGTCATCCCGCACATCACCGACGAGATCAAGTCGCGGATCATGGCGCTGGCCACCGACGACGGCAGTGGGACCACGCCCGACGTCGTGATCACCGAAGTCGGTGGAACCGTGGGCGACATCGAGTCGCTGCCGTTTCTGGAAGCCTGCCGGCAGGTCCGGCATGACGTCGGCCGGGACAACTGTTTCTTCCTGCACGTGTCGCTGGTGCCGTACCTGGCGCCGTCCGGCGAGTTGAAGACCAAGCCCACGCAGCATTCCGTGGCCGCGTTGCGCAACATCGGTATCCAGCCGGACGCGCTGGTGTGTCGTGCGGACCGTGACCTGTCGGACGAGGTCAAGCGCAAGATCGGCCTCATGTGCGACGTGGAGACCGAGGCCGTCATCGCCTGTCCCGACGCGCCATCGATCTACGACATCCCCAAGGTGCTGCACCGGGAGGCGCTCGACGCCTACGTGGTGCGCCGCCTCGGGCTCCCGTTCCGCGACGTCGACTGGACGGTGTGGGGAGGCCTGCTCGACCGCGTGCACAACCCCGCCGAGACCGTCCGGATCGCGATCGTGGGCAAGTACGTCGATCTTCCCGACGCGTACCTGTCGGTCACCGAGGCGCTGAGGGCGGGAGGGTTCTTCCACCGCGCGAAGGTGGAGATCGTGTGGGTCGCGGCCGACGACGTCGCGACGTCCGCGGGCGCCGCCTCCGCCCTGTCCGGTGTGGACGGCATCCTGATTCCGGGTGGCTTCGGGGTGCGAGGCATCGAGGGCAAGATCGGTGCGATCAACTACGCCAGGGTCCACCAGATCCCGGTGCTGGGTCTGTGCCTGGGGCTGCAGTGCATGGTGATCGAGGTGGCGCGTAACCTCGCCGGTCTCTCCGGCGCGAACTCGGTGGAGTTCGACGAGAACACGCCCGACCCGGTGATCTCCACGATGGCCGACCAGAAGGACGTCGTCGCCGGTGAACGCGACATGGGCGGCACCATGCGACTCGGGGCGTACCCGGCGCAGCTGGTCGAAGGGTCTCAGGTCGCCGAGGCGTACGGCGTGAGGGAGGTGTCCGAGCGACACCGGCACCGCTACGAGGTCAACAACGCCTACCGCAAGCGGCTCGCGGACGCGGGCCTCGTGTTCTCCGGTTTGTCGCCGGACGGGCGACTCGTGGAATTCGTGGAACTGCCGAAGGACGTGCACCCGTTCTTCGTGGGAACACAGGCGCATCCCGAGTTGAAGTCGCGTCCCACGCGGCCGCATCCGCTGTTCGTCGCTTTCGTTCGCGCGGCGGTGGATTACCACACGGCAGAACGGTTGCCGGTGGAGCTGCCGGAGGCCACGGCGGCGGTCCGATGAGCGCCCCGGGGAGTCACGAGTTCAGCGTCGCGTCCTCACGCGACATCCACATCGGACGTGTCGTGGGTCTGAGGATCGACGAGGTGGTGATGCCGGATGGTTCCACGGCCTCGCGGGAGGTCGTGGAACATCTCGGCGCCGTCGCGGTGTGCGCCGTGGACGACGACGGTGCCGTGACTCTCGTCCACCAGTACCGGCATCCGGTCGGTGACCGGTTGTGGGAGTTGCCCGCGGGCCTGCTCGACCAGCCCGGGGAGGAACCGGTGGAGGCCGCTCGCCGCGAACTCGTCGAGGAGGCGGGCCTGGAGGCGCGGCGCTGGGACACGCTCGTGGACATCGCCGCCTCGCCCGGCTTCACCGACGAGGTGGTGCGTGTGTTCCTGGCGCGGGAACTGACCCGGGTCGACCGCGAGGCCCACGGCGAAGAGGAGGCCGACCTGGTCATCCACTCAGTTCCGCTGGACCGGGCGGTGGCCATGGCGTTGTCGGGGGAGATCGTCAACGGCGCCACCGTGGGCGGGCTGCTCGCGGCGTACACCGTGCTCACCGGTGGCCGCTCACCCCGCCCCGCCGACGCACCCTGGCGGCACCGGCCGACCCGTTTCGCCTCTCGCGACCGCTGAAACCGACGGGAAGGGCCGCTTCACTGCAGTGAGCGGCCCTTCCCGTCGGTTCCTCCCTCGACGAGCAGGATGATGCCGTCCACGATCGGCCACAGCGCACCCAGTCCCAGGGTGAGTACGACACAGGCGAGCTGGAGCACGGCAAGACGTGTCTCACCGGTGTAGAACCGGCCTGTTCCGAAGGGCAGCGCGATCTGGAGGATTCCCGCCGTGACGGCCGAGCGGTCGGACTGTTCCTTCTGTCCCACCTCGGCGGTGGCGGTTTGCGAAGGCACCATCGCTGTGTCCGGTGGCGGGCCGAGGAACACCGGATGCGGGGCGGGTAGGTCGGCGAACAACGGCCGGACGTCGCCTCGTGTGCGCGCCGTCAGAGCACGACCCATCCGATCCTCGTACTCGGCGGTCGTGAGACGTCCCTCGGCGAAGTGGTCCGCGAGAAGTCGGTTGGCCTCCTCCCGTTCGGCCGTGCCGATACGGAGGCTGTCACTGTCGATCCCGCCGTCCATGTGACAACGGTACCGGGCGGACGTTTCGGTTCAGCGTAGTCTGTCAACGCTTTCGGGCATGAATGTGACGATTCCATCCAGGCCCGCCCCGCGGCGACCGGCGGGGGAGGACAAAAGCGGCTGGCTCGCGGTTCTGGAGCAGGGCGCGAACGTGCTGCAGCAGACGGGTCCGATGTCCGGTTTCGACGTGTACGTGGTCGGTCTGCACTGCGCGAAGGACCACCCCGACATGCAAATGGAGGCCCACCACTACTGCCGGGTGGTGAACGACGACCTCCTGCAGTGCGTGCTGTTCGACGGCAACACGGCCCACGCCAACCTCATCGGCATCGAGTACATCGTCTCGGAACGGATGTTCGACACCCTGCCGGAGGCGGAGCGCGAGTACTGGCACCCGCACAACTACGAGATCCTGTCGGGCCAACTCGCCGCGCCCGGACTACCCGCCGTGGCCGAGAAGGCGTTGATGAAGCAGTTGATGAACAGCTACGGCAAGACGTGGCACACCTGGCACACGGGTCGACACGACAATCGACCCGGTGACGCGCTGCCCATGGGAGAGGCCATGTTGATGTGGTCGTTCAACCGTGACGGCGAAGCCGACGAGGCGTTGCATCTGAACCGGGACGAGGCCATGCGGTTGGACACGATGGCCAAGCGCGACCACCGGCACGACCTGGTCGAACTGGCGCATCCACAGCACGGTGTGGACGACATGCGGGACCAGTTCACCGGTACCACGCCTGTGGAAGGCGTCGTGAACGCGTGATGTCTCACGCGCGTCGTGGTGCTCCCTGCCGGGTTGTGGCGTCACCTACAGTGTGCATGTGGCACAGGCCGACGATCATGACCTCCGCGTGGTCGTGGCCGCGTATGTAGATCACCTGACGGTCGAGCGCGGCACCGCGCGCAACACGGTGGACGGTTACGCCCGCGACCTGCGACGCTATCTCGCTCATCTGACCGACGCGGGAGTGACCGACTTACGACAGGTGGTCCGCGACCACATCGTCGGGTTCGCGGCCTCACTGAGACACGGGGAGGGGGACCGCCCGCCGCTGGCTCCATCGTCGGCGGCGAGGGCGCTGTCGGCGGTGCGCGGGCTGCACCGGTTCGCCCATGCCGAAGGGTGGACTGAGGAGGACCCGGCGCGGGACGTGCGGCCTCCGCCGCCCACCCGTCGTCTACCGAAGGCACTGTCGGTGGACGACGTGCTGCGCCTGCTCGACACGTTCCCGGGCGAGGACGCCCGGACGCTGCGGGACCGGGCGTTGCTGGAACTGTTGTACTCGACCGGCGCCCGCATCTCCGAGGCCACGGGACTGGATGTCGACGATGTCGACCGCGCCGAGCGCACGGTGGTGCTCGACGGCAAAGGAGGCCGTCAACGCCTCGTCCCCGTGGGACGTCCGGCGCTGGAAGCGCTCGACGCCTACCTTGTGCGTGCCAGGCCCGTACTGGCGGCTAAGGGCCGGGGAGCGGGGGCCGTGTTCCTCAACGCGCGTGGAGGACGGTTGTCCCGACAAGGTGCCTGGCGGGTGTTGAAAGCCGCGGCCGAACGGGCCGGCATCTCCGCGCCGGTCTCGCCCCACACGCTCCGGCACTCGTTCGCCACGCACCTGTTGGAGGGTGGCGCGGACGTGCGAGTGGTGCAGGAACTGCTGGGACACGCGTCCGTCACCACCACCCAGGTCTACACGCTCGTCACCGTGAACACACTCCGTGAGGTGTATGCGACGACGCATCCACGGGCGCTGGGTTGATCGAAAGTACTCCGGACGTGGTCCGGCGAGCCGCTTTGGCGCTCGTTTCCTCGCGGCATACGCTGGCGCCGGTCCATGTGAACAAGGAGCTTTCGCCCCATGTCGACTTTTCAGCAGCCGGTGAGGCGTCTGCCGGATCGTCCGGGTCAGGCGGCCGGAGCCGATCCGGGCGACACCGACACGCGCGACCGGACCACCGTGCGGACCGCGAAAGGAGCCAAGGGCAGCAAAGCGGGGAAGACCGGGAAGGATTCGGACGGCCAGGGGCCCAAGATCGGGCCGACGGGACGGCCGATCAGGCACATCCCGGACCCGCCTCCGCTCGAACGCCACGGGCCGGCGGAGATCGTCGCCATGTGCAATCAGAAGGGTGGCGTCGGAAAGACCACCTCGGCGATCAACCTCGGTGCCGCGTTGGCGGAGTACGGACGCAAGGTCCTGCTGGTGGACTTCGATCCGCAGGGAGCGTTGTCGGTGGGGCTCGGCATTCAACCGCACGAGCTGGACAAGACCATCTACAACGTCATCATGGAGCGGTCCGTTGACGTGGACGACGTGATCCGAGAGACCCGGGTCGAGAACGTGGACCTGTTGCCCAGCAACATCGACCTGTCGGCGGCCGAGGTGCAGTTGGTGGCCGAGGTCGGGCGTGAACACACGTTGCTGAGGGTGTTGCGTCCGGTGCTCGACCGCTACGACTACATCCTGGTCGACTGCCAGCCGTCGCTGGGGTTGCTGACCGTGAACGCGTTGACGGCCGCCGACGGCGTGATCATTCCGCTGGAGTGCGAGTTCTTCAGCCTGCGCGGTGTGGCATTGTTGATCGACACGATCGAGAAGGTACGTGAGCGGCTGAACCCGAAGCTGGACATCAGCGGCATCCGCGCCACCATGTTCGATCCGAGGACTCTGCACTCCAGGGAGGTCATCGCGCGCGTGGTGGAGGCATTCGGCGACACCGTGTTCGACACGGTGATCAACCGCACCGTGCGTTTCCCGGAGACGACCGTCGCCGGCGAGCCGATCACTCGTTGGGCACCTCGGTCGAGCGGCGCGGCGGCGTACCGGGCGTTGGCCCGCGAGGTGATCGCTCGGTGACCAGGCGAGCGTCTCTGCCCGGCGCCTCGGAACTCTTCCGCCGGACCGGAGAGCGGGACATCCCCACCTCCGACGACGCGTCCGCGCAGCACAGCAGCACACCGGAACAGTCGACGACGCGACAACTCGCCAGAGTGACCGGTGCCCGACGGGGGTCGGGCCGACAGAAGCACGACGCCAAGATCACCGTGTATGTGTCGGGCGAGGAACTCCTGGCGTTGGAGCATGCCCGGTTGGAACTGCGGGGATCGCACGGCCTCGTGGTGGACCGAGGCCGCATCGTCCGGGAGGCCGTGGCCGTGCTGCTCGCCGATTTCGACGAACACGGTGAGGACTCGGTGCTGGTACGTAGGTTGCGAGGCGACGACGTCCCGGGCGCGGACGGCTGCGGTGAGGACGTCGGGAGCCGATGACGGAGCAGACGCCGCCGTCGCAAGCCTCGCCTGCCGAGGAGAGGGCCGACACCGAACGGCCCTCACGGGGCTTCAAGGTGAAGCTGGACAACTTCGAGGGCCCGTTCGACCTGTTGTTACAACTCATCTCCCAGCACCGACTGGATGTCACCGAGGTCGCTCTGCACCAGGTCACCGACGATTTCATCGCCTACACCCGAAAATTGGGGCAGGAATGGGACCTCGATGAGATCACGGAGTTCCTCGTCGTCGCCGCCACCCTGCTCGATCTGAAGGCCGCACGGTTGCTGCCGTCGGCGGAGGTGGAAAGCGAGGAGGACCTCGCGTTGTTGGAGGCTCGCGACCTGCTGTTCGCCCGCGTGCTCCAGTACCGCGCGTACAAGCAGGTGGCGGCCCTGTTCGCCGAGCTGGAGGCCGGGGCACTGCGGCGTTACCCGCGTTCGGTGGCGTTGGAGGAACGCTACGTGGGCCTGCTTCCCGAGGTGATGCTCGGCGTGACGCCGGAGAAGTTCGCCGAGGTCGCGGCCGCCGTGTTCCGGCCCAAACCGCCGCCTACCGTGTCTTTGGATCATCTGCACGCGGCGAAGGTGTCCGTGCGGGAACACGCGGCCGTGCTACGAGTGCGGCTGGCCACCGAGGGTGGTGCGACGTTCTCCGAGCTCGTCGCCGATTGTGAGCACACCATCGAGATCGTCGCGCGTTTCCTGGCGCTGTTGGAGCTCTACCGTGAGTCGGTGGTGCAGTTCGACCAGGAGGAGGCGCTGGCCGAGTTGCATGTGCGGTGGACCGGCGGGTCCGCCGAGCAGGCCGCCGATGACGCCGAACGTGATCGCGCCGCGAGCCAGGAGGATGAGGAGTACGGGTGAGCAGCGAAGCCGACAGCCGCGGTGAGGGGCTTGAGCCAGCACGGGGCGAACTCGACACGGACAGCGACTTGAGCGAGGGCCTGGACACGATCGATGACGGCGGTGCCGAAGTCACCGGGCTCACAGAGCCCGCCGAAGTCACCGAGGTCACCGAGACGGCGGGAGAGGCCGACGAGTCGGTCACCTCGACGCGGGACCTGCCGGACCTGACCAGCGACGCGGTGTTGCAGTCCGCGCTGGAGGCCCTGTTGTTGGTGGTGGACTCTCCGGCGAGCGAGGAGTCGTTGGCGGGAGCTCTGGAGCAGCCGGTGGACAGGGTCACCGAGATGTTGCGCACGATGGCGGAGGACCTCAACGACCGGGGTAGCGGCATGGACCTGCGGCGGGTGGGAGAGGGGTGGCGACTCTACACCCGCGATACCTACGCGCCGTTGGTGGAGAAGTTCCTGCTCGACGGCCAGCGTTCGAAACTGACCAGGGCGGCGTTGGAGACACTGGCCGTCATAGCCTATCGGCAGCCGGTCACCCGGTCCAGGATCGCCGCCGTACGAGGTGTCAACGTCGACGGTGTCGTGCGGACACTGCTTGCGCGCGGGCTGATCGAGGAGAACGGCACGGACCCGGAAACCGGTGGCACGCTGTATGTGACGACGGAATTGTTCTTGGAACGGCTGGGGTTGTCGTCTTTGAACGACCTCCCCCCGATCGCCCCGTTGCTACCCGAGGTGGATTCGATTGACGACAGCTGACCCGTCCGAGGGCGTGCGTCTGCAGAAAGTGCTGGCCAAGGCAGGAGTGGCCTCTCGCCGTGCGTCGGAGGAACTTATCGCGGCGGGCCGTGTCAGCGTGGACGGCGTCGTCGTACGTGAGCTGGGCCGCAGGGTGGACCCGGACACCGCCGTCATCCACGTCGACGGGACGCGCGTGCAGGTGCGTGACGACCTTGTGTACCTCGCGTTGAACAAGCCCCGCGGAGTGCACAGCACCATGACCGACGAGCAGGGCAGGCCTTGCGTGGGCGACTACGTGGCCGACCGGCCCGAACGGTTGTTCCACGTGGGGCGGTTGGACGCCGACACCGAAGGGCTGCTGTTGCTCACCAACGACGGTGACCTGGCGCATAAGCTCATGCACCCGTCGTTCCACGTCACCAAGACCTACCTCGCCGAGGTCGAGGGCACGGTGGCACGCGGACTGGGTAAACGACTGAAGGCCGGTGTGCGGCTGAGCGACGGCCCGGTGACGGCCGACGCGTTCCGCATCAAGGACGTGCGGCCGGGGCGCACCCTAGTCGAGATCGTGCTGCACGAGGGGCGCAAGCACATCGTGCGCCGACTTCTGGCCGAGGTGGGGCATCCGGTGCGCAAGCTCGTGCGCATCGCCATCGGAGAGGTCCGATTGGGCACCACCAAGCCCGGCAAGTTGCGTGTCCTGACCCAGCAGGAGGTCGGCTCGCTCTACCGCGCCGTGGGCGGGTGAGTCGGAAAAGCCCCGCCCTGTGGGCCGGAGGTAATCCGGTGTCGACGCCTTTTTCGTCCGCTCCGTGGGGTGGGGGACACTCCGAGTTCTTGAGTCCTTGCCGCGGTCGAGTGCGTCAGACCGAATCGGCCGTCACGGGATCTTCGAGACGCAGATCGAGGGTGCCGGTGAGTCGGATCTCCTTGATCGTGCGTTCGCCGGTGTCGAGGGTGCGCACGGTGCCGTCGGGATTCCAGCCGACGCTGCGGTAGAAGGCGAGTGACGCCGAGTCCGACTGCATCACCCAGGCGATGCCCCGTTCGGCTCCGTGTTCGCGGAGCCCAGCTGTCGCCGTGGCGAGCAGTCGCCCACCGTGTCCACGCCTACCCCAGCGGGGCTCCACGAGCAACGACGCGATCAGTCCGGTGCGACCGGCGTCGTCGGGGAGACTGCCGTCCGCGGCGGCGACTTCCCCGTCCGGTGCGGCGCCCGCGACGCAGAACCCGACCGTGAACTTCCCTTCGGTCGCGACGTAGACGGCGGTGTCCGGGTGTGCGACCGCCTCCGACCAACGTGCGGCGACATCGTCGGCGGTGAGCGCGTCGACGACCGAGGGGCCGAGGGCCTCGCCGTAGGCCGTGCGCCAGGTGGCGAGCTGGATCCGCGCGATCTCGGGGACGTCGTCGGAGGTGGCGGGACGAACGTCAGCGGTGGTCATGGCCGCCACCGTAGCGGTGCGGTGACGTAGCGGAAACCGTCGGGGTGCGCTGGCACGATGTCGCACATGAGAACGCTCAGCCGAGACGTCGCCCGTCGTACGGCACTGGCCGCGCAAGGTTTCGCAGACCCCCGTCCCGGCACCGAACCCACCCGCAGGCATTTGCAGAGGGTGCTGTCTCGGGTCCAGCTGCTGCAACTCGACTCGGTCAACGTCGTGGTACGAGCACATTACGCGCCCCTGTTCGCTCGTCTCGGCGCATACGATCGCGGGCTGGTGGACGCCGCAGCGTGGTCGCACAGCGCACGGCGGCCCCGGTTGCTCGTGGAGTGCTGGGCCCACGAGGCGAGTCTCGTTCCGGTGGAGGACTGGCCGCTGCTGCATTCCGGTGCGAAACCGAGAGGCTGGTGGCGGCACTACGGCGGTCTGGCCGAGTCGTCGCCCGCGTTGGTGGACGACGTGCTCGCCGTGGTGAAGGAGTTGGGTCCCGTCGGGGCTGGGACGATCGAGCGAGAGCTGGTGGGAGTTTCGGCGCGCCGCCCAGGCGCGTGGTGGGAACGTTCCGACGTCAAGAAGATCTGCGAGTGGCTGTTCGGTATCGGGGAACTGACCACGGGCACTCGGCGCGGGTTCGAGCGCCTGTACGACCTCACCGAGCGGGTGTTGCCGCCGGAGACCCTGGCCTGTCGGGTGGACGCCGACACCGCTGCCCGTGAGTTGGTGGACCGTGCGGCCAGGGCTCTCGGGGTGGCCACTGAACCGGATCTGCGCGATTACTACCGGCTGGCGCCCGAGACGACACGGCGTGCCGTCGCTGAACTCGTCGGGGACGGCACGTTGGAGCAGGTGCGGGTGGACACGTGGCGGGCCCCGGCTTACCGGCATGCGGCGGCCCGCACCCCGCGCCGGGTGGAGGGGCGTGCGTTGTTGTGCCCGTTCGACCCGTTGATCTGGGAACGCAACCGAACGGAGCGGCTGTTCGGTTTCCGCTACCGCATCGAGATCTACGTTCCGGAGGCCGAGCGGGTACACGGCTACTACGTGTTCCCGTTCCTCCTCGACGGCGAGTTGGTGGCCAGAGTGGACCTCAAAGCCGATCGTCCGAATCGGATGCTGCGCGTTCCGGGCGCGTTCGCCGAGGCCGGTCGAGACCGAGCCGGGATCGCCGCCGAACTGGCCGGCGAACTCGAACACATGGCTTCCTGGCTCGGTCTCGACGAAGTCGTTGTGGGAGCCCGGGGCGACCTCGCCGACGACTTGCGTCGTGCGCTCTGAATCGGCTGGTTCAGGCGCCGGTCACCAGCACGTTGCCTGAACCACTACGTGCTCGGATACTCAACGCCACCTCCTCGTCGGGCGGGGAGTCGGCGACTTCGAGAGCACTGTGGACACTGCCGCCACCGCTGGAGAGGTCGACCTCCGCGGTCGTGCCCTTCCGGATTCCGATTCGGATGTCCCCGGAACCCGAGAATGCCTCCACCGAGCCCGAGGCCGCGTCGTCGACCACGATCTCGCCACCGGCGGTACGCGCCAGTGTCGTGTCGGTGACTTCGCCGAACCTCACGTCCCCACTGCCGCCGTTCACGGTGACCGGCCCGTCCAGCGCGGCGATGTCGACCTCGCCGCTGCCGGTGCGCACGGTGGTGGACTCGGCCACCCGGTCCAATGTCACGGTTCCCGAGCCGGTGCTGATGTCGGCGCGTCCGCAAGTTCCCCGCACCGCGACGGCCGCGAGTCGAGTGCGAACCCGCACGTGCGAACCCGCCGGCGCGTGTACGGTCACCGCGAGTGCCGAATTCATCGGCGGCGGGATCTTGGATCCGCGTACCACGATGCGTTCGCCTATCTGCTCGATACGGACCTCGCGTACCGCGTCGGCCGGAACACCGGCGAACGGACTGCCGACCTGGCCGCCGAATATCTCGCTTACCCGGTTCAGCACCTCGGCCGCGCTGTGGGCCCACTCCGGTGAGGCGGCAGGGGCGCTGCGTACCTCCACCGACGTGCCCTTCTCCTCGGAGTCGCCGTCCAGGCGTACCTCCACGGTGCCCGCTGTGATGTCGAGGTCGAGTTCGACGGGGCCGTCGGTGTCGAATGTCTGAGTGCGGACGATGTTCTCGGAGCCGTCGTCGTTGTTGCTGCGACCGCCGGACGGTTGTTCGCTCACGATGTCACCCCTTCACCCAGCCGTGCAAGCTCGTGCCACCGCGACCGCCTCGCCCGTGTGGACCGTGCCGGTGGTGCGATTTGCCCTGCAGCGCGCCTTGGACCGCCTGGGACACGAACGTGTTCAACGACACGCCTTGTGCGGCGGCGGCCTGCTCGGCCTGCGCCTTCAAGCGTTCGAACAGGCGCAGAGTCATGCGGCTGATATCGCCGGACTCCTCCGACAGAGGAGGCGGGGGAGGTGGTTTCGGTGCCTCCGGCGGCTCTTCGGAGGCGCTGCCCGACACGGCGACACGAACGTCGCGTCCGTCCAATCTCACCTCGACCACGTGGTCGGGCAGTTGAGCGGTGATCTCGGCGGCGAGATCCGAGAGAGCGTTCATGAGCGTCAGTCGAGCGGCGGGTTCGAGGGCGGCCGACAGCACTGCCGCGGCACGTTGTAGCTGCTCATCACCCGCCGAGGCCGTGGTGGCCAGGCTTTCTCGCAATGCGGCGAGATACGGATCCAATTCCATGACATCACTGTGACATCACTTATGATGTCACTCAAGGGGCCATGTGATGCCGTTGATGGTGTCGCGGTGTGTCCCACACGCCGGGGATGCGCCTCGTGGAGCCGGAGCACACCGGAAGTACGCTTCCCGTGACGAACGAGTGGAGGGAGTCGGACGTGGCCGAAACGGTGGCACCCAAGGTGCGGTTGATCGCGAAGACGGAGTTCTTCCCGCCCGAGGACGTGCCGTGGACGACAGACGCGGACGGTGGGCAGGCACTCGCCGAGTTCGCGGGCCGGGCGTGCTACCAGTCGTGGTCGAAGCCGAATCCGAAGACGGCGACGAACGCGGGCTATCTGGACCACATCATCGAGGTCGGGCACCTGTCGGTGCTGGAACACGCGAACGTCACCTTCTACATCACCGGTATCTCACGGTCGTTGACCCACGAGCTCATCCGGCACCGCCACTTCTCCTACTCTCAGCTGTCCCAGAGGTATGTCCCCGAGCGCGATGCCGCGTTCGTCGAGCCCGATGTGATCGCGAACGATCCGGAGCTGCACGAGAAGTTCATCGCCGCCACGCAGGCCAGCGTCGACGCCTACAACGAGCTGCTCGCCGGGCTGGAGGAGAAGTTCAACGACGCCCCCAGCGCGACGTTGCGCCGCAAGCAGGCGCGCCAGGCCGCCCGGTCGGTGCTGCCCAACGCGACTGAGACCCGGATCGTCGTCACCGGCAACTACCGCGCATGGCGTCACTTCATCGCCATGCGCGCCACCGAGCACGCCGACGTGGAGATCCGGGCGCTGGCCGTGGAGTGCCTGCGGCAGCTGCAGAAGGTCGCCGAGAACGCCTTCGCCGACTTCACGATCTCGACATTGCCCGACGGCACCGAGGTGGCGTCGAGCCCGAAGGTCGCCGAGAGCTGACACGCGGCAGGTCGTAAGGAGGCATAAGGAGTCGTAAGGAGGCACTGTGCGCAAGCCGGTCATCAATGTCCGGCCGGGTGAGTACGTGACCGCCCGGTTGGGCCCGGCGGCGCCGGTGCCGTCCCACCGAGCCCGGCATCGGTTTCGTGTCGGTCAACACCGGTTGCTGGTCGAACAAGCCGATCTCGCTCGCGCGGTGACGGCGCTGCGAGATACCGGCCATATGGTTGACGAAGCCTGACCGGGTGACTCGGTCGGCATATCGTCGGTAGTACGCGTAACGGTCACGGACCAGTGCGTCACGGTGGGTGTCTGCGTGGGTAGCCGCCCCCGGTACGGGCGATCTCGTTACGATCTCTGCGCACGAGACGAGGAGAGGCAAGGTTGACCGACGAGCAGACCGACACCACGCCCGCCTTCTCCGCTTCGAGGGTGATCGCCGACCGGTACCGGGTGATCGACGAGCTCGGCCGAGGCGGCATGGGCGTCGTCTGGCGTGCCGAGGACACCGTGATCGGCAGGCAGGTGGCCATCAAGGAACTCAGCTTGCCCGACGGTGCGGAGGACACGGGTGTGTTCCAGGAGCGGGTGCTGCGTGAGGTGCGCACCGGTGGCCGACTCAACGACCCGGCCGTGGTGACGGTGTTCGACGTGGTGGCCGAAGGCGACACCACCTACATCGTCATGGAACTCGTCGAGGCTCCCACGCTCTCCGAACTCGTGCGGCGCAACGGCCCCCTGCCCGCGCAGCAGGTCGCCTCGATCGGATTGCAGGTGCTGTCGGCACTGAACGCCGCGCATCAGGCGGGGATCGTGCACCGCGACGTCAAACCGGCCAACATCATGGTGGGCGCGGACGGTCGGGCGAAACTCACCGACTTCGGTATCGCGCAGGCCATCGACGATCCGCGCATCACCACGAGCGGGATGCTCGTCGGCTCACCCGCGTTCATGGCGCCCGAGCGTGTCGAAGGGCGCGAGGCGATGCCCGCCTCGGACCTGTGGTCGTTGGGAGCGGCGTTGTTCTTCGCCGCGGAGGGCTCCGTACCGTTCGAGCGGTCGAGCACGGCGGCCACCCTCCACGCGATCATGACCGAGGTCCCGTATCTGACCCGGGTCCACGGGCCGCTCGCCTCGGCGATCATGGGACTGATGTCCGCCACGCCGGAGGGTCGGATCACAGCCGCTCAGGCGCACGGACTGCTCAGCCTCGCCGCCCAGCAGCCTGTTCCGGGGACTCCACCGACCGGGCAACCGGTGTCGACCGTGCAGTCGACAACCCACCAGTCCGGGCCGCATCCCACGATGGTCGCCGGAGGGCTCGCCCACGGTGGTGTGCCCGCGCGGCGGATGAGTCCGGGCAGGAAGAAGGCACTGTTCACCGGAGGCGCGCTCGCGGCCGTCGGATTGTTGGTCGGTGGGTTCTTCCTCGGTAAGCCGGTGTGGTCGCCCGATGTGGACGAACAGATGCTGCCCACGCTCACCTACGGTGAGAACGGTGACGTCGAGCAGCTGAACGCGGACAGCTACAACGACTGTGTCAACACGACCGTGGACAAGGGGCGTTCGCTGGCCGACAGCAACTGGGTCGACTGCGACCAGTCGCACGACCTCGAGCTGTACACCACCTGGAACCTGAGCTCCTCGAACGACGATGACGCCGTGGCGTATCAGTACCCGGGCCGGGAGGCGTTCGCCCACTTCGGGGAAACGGTATGTGGTTTCTCCTTCCACTCCAGCAAGGTCAAGGACGAATTCCGTGGTCAACTGGTCTATCGGGCGTTGATCCCCAGTCAGGACGAGTGGGAGAAGCGACAAGATCCTCCCGATGACCCGGCCCGCTCGGTCTACTGTCTGCTCGGCCGGGAGGACGGCACCCAGATGTCCCAGTCGGTGGTGCAGTCGGTCCGGTAACCGGAAACGTTTTCGTTTCACCGCGCCGTCACCGGCAATCCTGTCGCCGCGTCGGCGGATCAGCGCGCATCAATGCATTTGCGCCGGTCGGCGCGGTCGTCGTCGAGTTGAAGAGGTACCGTCGAATCCATGTCGATCGCACCGCCCACTCCCCCCACGGCCGCACCGGGACGTCCTTTCGGCCGTGTACTCACCGCCATGGTCACGCCGTTCACCGCCGAGGGCGCGGTGGACCTGAAGCGGGCGCAGGAGCTCGCCGTGCACCTGGTGGATCTGGGTAACGATGGTCTGGTCGTCAACGGCACCACGGGCGAGAGCCCCACGACGAGCGACGCGGAGAAGACCGACGTCGTCCGGGCCGTCGTGGAGGCCGTCGGTGACCGCGCCACCGTCGTGGCAGGCGCGGGCACGTACGACACCGCTCACAGCGTGGAACTCGCCCGTCGAGCGGAACAGGCCGGTGCCCACGGACTCCTCGTCGTGACGCCGTACTACTCGCGGCCCACCCAGGCAGGACTGTTCGCACACTTCACCACGGTCGCGGACGCCACCGAACTGCCGGTGATGCTGTACGACATCCCGCCGCGCTCGATCGTGCCCATCGAGGTCGACACTCTGCGCAGGCTCGCCGAGCACCCGCGCATCCTCGCCGTCAAGGACGCCAAGGGCGACCTGCTGGCGGGGAGCGAGGTCATCGCCAACACCCACCTCGCGTACTACTCCGGCGACGACGGACTCAACCTGCCGTGGTTGTCGGTCGGAGCGACGGGCGTGGTCAGCGTCATCGGCCACGTCGTGGCCGGCCGGATCCGCGCCATGATCGATGCCTACGAGAACGGAGACACCTCCACCGCTCGCACCAACCACCGTGGCATGATCCCGGTGTACCGCGCGTTCTCGCGCGTCGGTGGCGTAGTGTTCGCCAAAACGGCGTTGCGGCTGCGCGGTGTCGACGTGGGCGACCCCCGGCTACCGATCGTGCCCGCCACCGAGGAGCAGGTGCGGGCCATCGCCGAGGACCTCACGCAGGCGGGAGTGCCGCTGGAGACCTCCTCCGCGGACGACTGGGCGGGCTCACGCGTCGCCCAGGCCGACTCGGCGGCCGCTTACGTCGCACCTACCACCCACACGAGCGTTGGGACGATTCATCGGTGAGTCAGAAGTCAATCGGACCGGGCCCCACACACCAGCCACCGCCGCCGCTGCCCGAGGGCGGACTCCGCATCGTCGCCCTCGGCGGCATCGGCGAGGTCGGCCGCAACATGACCGTCTTCGAGTACGACGGTCGACTTCTCGTGGTCGATTGCGGTGTCTTGTTCCCCGAGGACGCCCAGCCGGGTGTGGATCTGATCCTGCCCGACTTCCGGGCGATCGAGGACCGGATCGATGACATCGAGGCCCTCGTGCTCACCCACGGGCACGAGGACCACATCGGGGCCGTGCCCTTCCTGCTGCGCATGCGCCCCGATCTGCCGGTGTACGGATCGCGGTTCACGCTGGCTCTGTTGGAGGCCAAGTGCAAGGAACACCGGCAGCGGCCGGTCCTGACCGAGGTCGCCGAAGGGCAGCGGCGCAAGGTCGGTCCGTTCGAGCTGGAGTTCTTCGCGGTCAACCACTCGATCCCGGATGCGCTCGCCGTCGCGTTGCGTACTCCCGCCGGACTCGTGCTGCACACGGGTGACATCAAGCTGGACCAGTTGCCGCTCGACGGCAGGCTCACCGATCTGGCGGGATTCTCCCGACTCGGTGACGAAGGCGTCGACTTGTTGTGTATCGACTCCACCAACGCCGAGGTCCCGGGCTTCGTCACTCCGGAAAGCGACATCGGTCCCGTGCTGGACGACGTCATCGCGCGGGTGCGCCAGCGGGTCATCGTGGCGTGTTTCGCCAGCCACGTCCATCGTGTGCAGCAGGTGCTCGACGCCGCTCATCGACACGGTCGCCGCGTGACGTTCGTGGGTCGGTCGATGATGCGTAACATGACCATCGCTGCCGATCTCGGGTTGCTGAACATCCCGGAAGGGCTGTTGATCGACCTCGACGAGGCCGTGAACCTCCCCGAATCCAAGGTGCTGTTCGTCTCCACGGGGTCGCAGGGCGAGCCGTTGTCGGCGCTGTCGCGGATGGCGCGGGGCGAGCACAAGCAGATCTCGATCCGGGCCGGCGACACGGTGGTGCTGGCCAGTTCGCTCATCCCCGGTAACGAGACCGCCGTGTTCGGTGTCATCAACGGTTTGGTGCGCCTCGGCGCAGACGTCATCCACCAGGGCAATGCGAAGGTGCACGTGTCGGGGCACGCTTCGGCGGGGGAGCTGTTGTTCCTCTACAACGCCGTGCGGCCCAAGAACGTGATGCCGGTGCACGGCGAGTGGCGGCACCTGCGGGCGAACGCGGCGTTGGCCGTGCGCACCGGCGTGGACGAGGACAACGTGGTGTTGGCCGAAGACGGCGTGGTAGTCGACCTCGTCGACGGCAAGGCTTCCATCACAGGCCGCGTCGAGGTCGGCATGGTGTACGTCGACGGACTGTCGGTCGGGGACGTGGGAGAGTCCACGTTGTCCGATCGGTTGGTCCTCGGCGAGGGTGGATTCATCGCCATCACCGTGGCCGTCGACTCGACCACCGGCCGTGCCGTGAGCTCGCCTACCCTGTCGGGACGCGGGTTCTCCGACGACCCCAAGGCCCTCGACGAGGTGACCCGGCTTGTGGAGATGGAGCTGTCGCGCACAGAGGCCGAGGGCATCACCGACACCCACCAGATCGCCCAGGCGGTTCGGCGGGTGGTGGGCCGTTGGGTCGCCGGGACTTACCGCCGCAGGCCGATGATCGTGCCGACGGTCATTCCTGTTTGACGCGTGCGGTAGATCCGGTCTCGGGCTGCTGTCGGGCGGTCACGCTGATCGCCGCGAGTGCCAGCACGGCGGTGACGACCTGGGCCAGCAGGGCCCAGCGGGCACGGCGCTGTTCGGCACGGGTCGGACGGGTCATGCTCCCTCCTGAGGTTCCACTCGATTCTTTCGGACGGCGGCCCGAGCCCCGGCCGCTGCCTCACCCGGTAGCGGTTCGGCCGGGCCCGTCGGCCCGCCCTGTGCGGCGGGCGCGGTCAGTTGCACCAGCAGGGCTCCGCCGAGTAACACGACGGCACCGAGGATCTGCACCCAGACCAGTGCCTCACCCAGCAACGCCCACGCCATGCTCGTGGCGACGAGCGGTTCCAACAGCGCGAGCACGCTGGCGGTGGAGGCGGGTAGGTGCCGCAGAGCGGTGATGCCCGCGAAATAGGCGAAAACGGTGGAGAACACCGCGACGGTCACGAGCAGTAACCACACGGGCGGCTGCCATGGACCGAATTCGGCGGAGGACAGCAGCGTCGAAAGGGGCATGGTCCAGGGCGGTGCGACGAGGCCCACGGCCACGGCTGCGATCACCATTCCCCAGGTGACCATGCCGAGCGGGTGGTGGATGGCCATGCCCCGCTCGCCGATCAGGAAGTACGCCGCCGAACACAGCGCCGCGGCGATGCCGGCCAGCAGGCCCAAAGCGTCGAGCACCAGACCCTCGTGGACGCGGGCCACCAAAGCCAGGCCCAGCAGGGCGAGTCCGATGCCGGTCCACGTCGGCCACGGCAGCCGTACCCGGCGTACGAATCGCACCCACAGTGCCACGAGGACCGGCGACGTGAATTCCAGCAGGATGGCGATGCCCACCGGTACTCGCGCTGCGGCCAGGAAGTAGAACAGCTGGACACCGGCCACGCCGAGAAGTCCGTAACCGAGAAGGAGCCGCCATTGCCCGCGCTGCACCCGCAGCAGTCGGGGCCGGGGCAGTCCTACACCGAGGAGGAGCACCAGCGCGGCGATGCTGATGCGGGCCGTGGCGACCTGTTCAGGCGTCAACCCGGACGTCATCGCCGGTTTGGCCAGCACTCCGGAGCTGCCGAAACACAGCGAGGCGGCGACGAGCAGCGCGATACCGCGAGACCGGCTGCGGGGTGGCGCCACGGTGGTGGCTTCGGTGGAGCCCGTCATATCTGCGTTCCCGGCCGCCACGGACTGTGGCCATCGGTGGGACGCGTGGGGTCGCGGAACCGCGGTACGTCCGGTTCGCCGGCCCGTAGCGGCACAAGCCCGTCGGTGATGGCCCGCATGATCGCCGCGTGGGCTTTCACGGCGTCTCCGGGCCGTCCGGCTTCGAATTCCGTGAGGTCGACCGGCTCACCGAAGTGCACCCGGAAAGTGGGTCTGCGCAGTGGGGCGGTGAGTCCTGACCGCGCCAGCGGCACGATGTCGGCCAGGCCGGTCACCGTCTCGGTCCCCCAGTACACGGCCTCGTGCGCGCCCCATTGGCTGATGGGGATCACCGGCACGTTCGCGGAGAGGGCGAGACGCGCGGCGCCGGTCTTGCCGCGTTCCGGCCACAGGCCCGGATCGTGGCTGATGCGTCCTTCGGGATAGACGATGATCGGGGCCGTGCTCGTGCGCAGTGCTTCGGCGGCCTGCCCGAACTGCGCCACCGCCGAGGCCGAACCCCGGTCGACCCGTAGGTGACCACTGGCGCGCAGCGCTGGGCCGATCACCGGCGCGTCCAACAGTCCGCCCGCCAGCATGAACCGTGGCGCGAGGCCGAGGCGTCGACACGCGGCAACCAGGACGAAAGCGTCGAAAACCCCGATGTGGTTCGCGGCCATGAGGAGCGGTTTGCCCCTCAACTCCCGCGGAACGCCTCCGCTGATGCGCAGTCGCCCGGCCACGTTCACCAATGCGTGGTCGAGGGCGAGGAGTGTCCGCCACATCAGGGGAGCACGTGTTCCCTGTCCGGAGGACCCTCGGTCGTGTTGAAGCGCCACCATAGGGCGAAGCATGTCATGCGTACCGGTGTTTTCGGCACGGGACGGACCTTTGCCGATCAATGTCACGTGTGGCCAGTGTGGCGCTCGGGGCGAGAGTGGTGAACCGGTTACCGTAGGAGTATGGCGAGCGGTTCGACGACCAGGGGGCGAGGCTCCGCGAGCACGAGCCGCGGATCGCAAGGCTCGGCGAAGAGCACGTCCTCGGCGAAGGGGACGAAGAGCAGGTCTTCGGCGCGTCCGGCGGCGGGGAAGACATCCGGCCGCTCGGCCGCGGCCCGTAGGCCACCGGCGAAGCGACCTACCCGCTCCTCCGGAGGGGCCCTGGTCAAAGCCCTACGTGGCACCTGGTCTTTGTTGGCGCGTGGTGTCGGTGGCTTGGCTCGCGCGGTGGGTCGTACCCGCGAGCTCGACCCGGAGCACCGCAGAGACGGTGTGGCGCTCGGACTCATCGCCCTGGCCTTCATCGCGGCCGTCGGCGTCGGTTGGGAAGCGGCGGGGCCGGTCGGGGAGTGGATCGCCGTCGGCACCCGGAGCGTGATCGGTGCAGCCGCCGTCGGATTGCCCGTGGCGCTCCTGGTCGCGGCCGTGGTGCTCATGAGGTCGCAGCCCCGGCCCGAGACCCGTCCCCGCATGGTCGTGGGCGGTCTGCTGGTGGGGATGGCCGTGCTCGGCCTGCTGCACCTGATCAGTGGGAGGCCGCAGGAGCACGCCGAGCAGATGTACGCGGGCGGGTGGATCGGGTGGTTCTCCGGTGATCTGCTCGCCCGGGGTGTCACTAGCTGGGTGGCCGTGCCGTTGCTCGTGCTCGTGTTGCTCTACGGCGTGTTGGTGTTCGCGGGAACTCCGATCCGGCGTATCCCTCAGCGGTTGCGGGAATGGAGCGCCGAAGCCGACGCGTCCGACCGCGGTGTCGCGAAGAAGAAGAGCGGTGGTGCGGAGCCGGCCGAACACGATCCGGCGACCGAGGCCGACCCCGCTTCCGCGCGCTTGCGTAAGCCCACGCGCCGCAAGCGTGGGGCTTCCGACGGCACGCAGGCCGAACTCGACTTCACGGAGTCGGACGACACCGCTTCCGACAAGACCACAAAGGTCGGCAAAAACGTCAAATCCGGCAAGTCTGGCACGTCCGATGAGTCCCAGTCCCACGTGACTACACCACTGCGGGCCTCGGCGCCGGCCAAGGCTTCCAGTGCGAAGCGCCGCCAGGAACCCGCGCTCACGGTCACCCGGACCGTCGAGGGCGACTACAAGCTGCCCTCGCTCGAACTGCTCACCCTCGGGGACGCGCCGAAGGCACACAGCCGCGCCAACGACGCCATGATCGAAGCGATCACGGGAGTCCTGGAGCAATTCAAAATCGACGCTCAGGTCACGGGTTTCACTCGTGGCCCCACGGTCACCCGTTACGAGGTGGAACTCGGTCCCGGCGTCAAGGTGGAGAAGATCACCGCGCTCACCAAGAACATCGCCTACGCGGTGGCCACGGAGAACGTGCGCTTGCTCGCGCCGATCCCCGGTAAGTCGGCGGTGGGCATCGAAGTGCCCAACACCGATCGCGAGATGGTGCGCCTGGGTGACGTGCTGCGCTCGCCGGTGGCGGCGTCCGACGACCATCCGATGGTCATCGGCCTCGGCAAGGACATCGAGGGCCACTTCGTCACCGCGAACCTGACGAAGATGCCGCATCTGTTGGTGGCCGGGTCCACGGGGTCCGGTAAGTCGAGTTTCGTCAACTCGATGCTGGTGTCCTTGCTCGCACGGGCCACCCCCGACGAATGCCGCATGATCCTCATCGACCCGAAGATGGTCGAACTGACGCCCTACGAGGGCATCCCACACCTCATCACGCCCATCATCACGCAGCCGAAGAAAGCCGCCGCCGCGCTCGCCTGGCTCGTCGAGGAGATGGAGCAGCGGTACCAGGACATGCAGGCCAACCGCGTGCGGCACATCGACGACTTCAACCGCAAGGTACGCTCAGGGGAGATCACCACCCCACCCGGCAGCGAGCGGGAGTACCGCCCCTACCCCTACATCATGGCGATCGTCGACGAGCTCGCCGACCTCATGATGACCGCTCCGAGGGATGTCGAGGACGCCATCGTGCGGATCACCCAGAAGGCCCGGGCGGCGGGTATCCACCTCGTCCTGGCCACGCAGCGGCCGTCCGTGGACGTGGTGACGGGGCTCATCAAGACCAACGTGCCATCGCGGCTGGCCTTCGCGACGTCGTCGCTCACCGACTCCCGCGTCATCCTCGACCAACCCGGCGCGGAGAAACTGATCGGGATGGGAGACGCCCTGTACCTGCCGATGGGAGCGGGCAAACCCACCCGCATCCAGGGCGCGTTCGTCAGTGACGAGGAGATCTCCGCTGTCGTGGCCGCCACCAAGGAGCAGGCCGAACCGGACTACACCGAGGGCGTCACAGTCGCCAAGGCGGGGGAGAAGAAGGACATCGACCCCGACATCGGCGACGATTTGGAGGTACTGCTTCAGGCGGCCGAGCTGGTGGTGAGTTCGCAGTTCGGTTCGACGTCGATGTTGCAGCGCAAGCTGCGGGTCGGCTTCGCCAAGGCGGGCAGGTTGATGGACCTGCTCGAGACCCGTGGCGTCGTGGGCCCGTCCGAGGGCTCCAAGGCGCGCGAGGTACTGGTCAAGCCCGACGACCTGCCGAGAGTGCTCGCGCTGATCCGTGGGGACGACCCCCCGTCCGAGGAGTGAGTCCTGTGCCGTTCGGTTCGACCGAGTTCCCTCTGTCCGACAAGACCGATCCGTTGGCTGTCGTGGAGTCTGTCCGCGTCTACTCCATTCCCATGAGGACGCGCTTCCGGGGCATCACCGTGCGGGAGGGGATGCTGCTGCGCGGGCCGTCGGGTTGGGGGGAGTTCTGCCCGTTCGAGGACTACGGTGACGCGGCGTCGGTCCCGTGGTTGGCCGCGGCGTTGGAACAGTGCACGAACGACTGGCCCACTCCGGTGCGTCGCCGCATCCCCGTCAACTGCACGGTACCCGCCGTGGACCCCGACACGGCCCACGACATCGTGTCGCGCTCCGGTTGCGACACCGCCAAGGTCAAGGTCGCCGACCATCCCGGCTCGCTGGGGGAGGACCAGGTCCGGGTGGAGGCCGTGCGCGACGCACTCGGTCCGGACGGTGCGATCCGGGTGGACGCCAACGCGGCGTGGGACGTCGACACCGCTGTGCGTCACATCCGTGTGCTCGATCGTTCGGCGGGTGGTCTCGAGTACGTCGAGCAGCCGTGTCCGACCGTGGATGAGCTGGCGCAGGTGCGGCGCCGTGTGGATGTGCGGATCGCCGCCGACGAGTCCATCCGTAGGGCCGACGACCCGTTGCGCGTGGCCAGGGCCGAGGCCGCCGACGTCGCTGTCATCAAATGCACACCGCTGGGCGGGGTTCGTCGGGCGCTGCGGACCGCCGAGGATAGCGGCCTGCCGTGTGTGGTGTCCTCGGCGCTCGAGACCAGTGTGGGCCTGGCCGCGGAGGTGGCGCTGGCGGCCGCGTTGCCCGAGCTGCCTTTCGCGTGCGGGTTGGGCACGCTGTCGCTGCTCAACGGTGACGTGGTCGGGTCCGCATCGGCGTTGAAGCCGGTCGACGGGTTCGTGACCGTACCGTTCGCGCCGCCCCAGCCGGAGTCGTCGCTGATGGAGGCCCACGCGCCCACGGACCCCGTCACGGCCGCGCGCTGGCTGGCTCGACTCTCCCGGGTCGGAGCCCTGCTAGGCGCTCGATCCTAGAGACCGTTCCGGACGCTGTGGGCGGTCGACGACGCTCTTACGTTCGTCGAGGTGCAGCAGCATGCGTGTATTGCCGAGCGTGTTGGGCTTGACGAACGGCAGGTCGAGGAATTCGGCGACGCCGGTGTCGGCCGAGCGGCGCATCTCCTCGTAGACCTCTTTCGGCACGGGCGTTCCCGTGATCTCGATGAAACCGTGCCGACCGAAGAACTCGGTCTCGAACGTGAGCACGAACAACCGCTTCAGCCCCAGCTCCACGGCCAGGTCGATGAGCCGCTCCACGAGCGCGTGTCCGATACCGCGGCCGCGCACGGACCGGTCGACTGCCACCGTGCGGATCTCGGCGAGGTCCTCCCACATCACATGTAGCGCACCGCAACCCACCACGCGTCCGTCGAGCTCTGCGACCCAGAACTCCTGCATGTCCTCGTAGAGGGTGATCAGGTCTTTTCGCAGCAGCCCCCGGCCCGCGTCGGAGTCGACCAGTGCCTTGATTCTGCGCACGTCGGCGATGCGTGCGCGGCGGATTAGGGGTGCTTGCACAGGCATAAACGCTAACGCTTGTGCCGGTCGGTGTGCCCAGGGCATGCCCGAACACTGTCTGTACGCCGGTTACCCTGAGCGGGTGTCTAGCACTGAATCCTCGCACAACCGTCGAGTCTCCCTGTTGACGCTCGGCTGTGCCCGTAACGAGGTCGACTCCGAGGAACTCGCGGGGCGACTCGCCTCGAGCGGCTGGCAGCTCAGTGACGACCCCGAGTCCAGTGACGTCGTCGTGGTGAACACCTGCGGGTTCGTCGAGCAGGCGAAGAAGGATTCGGTCGACACGCTGCTCGCCGCCGCCGACACCGGCGCCAAGGTGGTCGCGGTGGGGTGCATGGCCGAGCGTTACGGCAGGGAGCTGGCGGAGAACCTTCCCGAGGCCGACGCGGTGCTTGGGTTCGACCACTATCCGCACCTGGCCGAACGGCTCGTGGACATCGCCGAGGGCCGGTCGGTCGAGTCGCACACGCCGACGGACCGCCGCACTCTACTGCCCATCACCCCCGTGGACCGGCAGGCCGCCGCCGACGAGGTGACCGTGCCCGGGCACGCCGGGTGGGGTCCCAGGGTACTGCGCTCGCGGCTCGACGACTCCCCGGTCGCCCCGCTCAAGATCGCTTCCGGATGTGACCGACGGTGCTCGTTCTGCGCTATTCCGTCGTTTCGGGGTTCGTTCGTGTCACGTCATCCCGACGAGTTGGTCGCCGAGGCGGAGTGGCTGGCGTCGCAGGGGGTGCGGGAGCTGTTCCTCGTCAGCGAGAACTCCACCTCCTACGGCAAGGACCTCGGCCGCGATCTCGGCGGGACGAGGGCCCTGGAACAGTTGCTGCCTCGATTGGCGGCCGTGGACGGTATCGACCGGGTGCGGGTGTCGTATCTCCAGCCGGCGGAGACACGGCCCGACCTGGTGAAGGTGATCGCCACCACCCCCGGTGTGGCCGACTACTTCGACCTCTCGTTCCAACACTCCAGTGAGTCGGTGCTGCGGCGGATGCGCCGGTTCGGCTCCACCGAGTCGTTCCTCGCGTTGATCGAGCAGATCCGGTCCTACGCGCCCGAGGCGGGTATCCGGACGAACGTGATCGTCGGATTCCCGGGCGAGACCGAGGAGGACGTCGCCGAGCTGGAGCGGTTCCTCACCGAGGCGCGGCTCGACGCGGTCGGGGTATTCGGTTACTCGGACGAGGACGGCACCGAGGCCGAGACGTTCGACGGCAAACTCGACGAGGACGTGATCGCCGAGCGGGTCGGCCGTGTGTCCGCGCTCGTCGAGGAGCTGAGCGCGCAGCGGGCCGAGGACCGGGTCGGATCGGTCGTCGATGTGCTGGTGGAATCCGTCGACGAGGAGATCGTCGGCAGGGCCGCGCATCAAGCACCCGAGGTGGACGGCGAGTGCGTGGTGCTGGGGGAGATCGACTGCAAGGTGGGTGAGCTGCTCCGTTGTGAGGTGGTGGACAGTGCGGGCGTCGACCTGGTGGTTCGGCCGCTCGACGGGTCCACGTTCGATTCGGACGTCGCGACGTGAGTACTGACAAAGCCGACGCCGATCTCGGGGCCGACGGTGGTGGTCGAGTGGGTCCAGCCGTTCCTACGTTGAACGCGGCCAACGTGCTCACCGTGCTGCGGCTGGTGCTCGTGCCGGTTTTCGTCGGGGCGTTGTTCGCCGCGGACGTCGCCGATGCCGACTCGTGGCGATACATCGCCACGGCGGTGTTCGTGGTCGCCGCGCTGACCGACCGTGTTGACGGCTGGGTGGCTCGGCGCTACGGGTTGGTGACGGACTTCGGCAAGGTCGCGGACCCGATCGCCGACAAAGCACTGATCGGCGCCGCTCTCGTGGAGCTCAGCGTGCTCGGCGAGCTTCCGTGGTGGGTGACGGCCGTGATACTGGGCCGGGAACTGGCCGTGACGGTTCTGCGGTTCTGGGTGATCCGGCACGGGGTCATTCCCGCGAGCAAGGGCGGTAAGGCCAAGACTCTGACGCAGGTGGTGGCCATCGGGGTGGTCCTACTGCCGTTGCCCGCGCAGGTCGCACCCGTGGAGTGGGTATTGCTGGGCGTGGCGCTCGTGCTCACGGTCGCCACGGGGGTGGACTACCTGGTCCGGGCGCTTCGCCTGCGGGCGGCGGCCCGGCGCGGCACCGTGGGGACGGAATGAGCGACCGAGGCGTGGACGCGGACATCGCCGCGAGGCTCGTGGCCGAGCTGACCCGGCGGGGGCAGACGGTCGCCACGGCCGAATCGCTCACGGCCGGGCTCGTCTGCGCCACGATCACTCAGGTTCCGGGTGCGAGCGCGGTGTTACGAGGAGGCCTCGTCGTCTACGCCACCGATCTCAAACACACCCTCGCCGATGTGGACCCCGCGCTGCTGGCCGAACACGGGGCTGTGCATCCCGAGGTCGCCGCACAGCTGGCCGAGGGCGCTCGCCGACGTTGTGAGGCGGACTGGGGACTCGGACTGACCGGGGTCGCCGGACCCGATCCGCAGAGCGGTGTCGAGCCCGGCACGGTCCATCTCGGGCTGGCGGGTCCGGGCGACACACGGACGGAGCGGACTGTGCACCTCGACGGGGAACGGGAGGCGGTGCGAGCGGGCTCGGTGACATGCGCACTGCGGCTGCTCGAGGAACGCTTGTAGCCGTGTGTAATGCCACGCCTGTATCGCCTATATCACGGCTCGAACCGGGTTGGAGGCCGAAATTGCGTTCGCTGTGGGCGGACGGGGCCGTGGACACCTGCGTTCCGTCCCTCGTTCTCGGTACCGTGGACACAGTTGGAAGGGAGGCGCGTGATGACCGTGCTGTTGCGTGAGGCGATCGGTGATCGGCTCCGTCATGCCCGCACCACCAAGCGCCGGACGCTGCGCGACATCTCCCGCGCCGCCAAGGTGAGCCTCGGGTACTTGTCCGAGGTCGAGCGAGGCCAGAAGGAGGCGTCCAGCGAGTTACTCGCCTCGATCTGTGAGGCACTGGACCTTCCTCTCGGCGAATTGCTGCATAACGTCGCGGAGGATGTGGCGGCCCTCGACCGCGTCGAATCGGGTGTCGAGCCCACGTCCGAACCGAGGCCCGAGCGTGCCTCGATGAGCGACGCCGGCGGCGTGAGTGCCACGGACGGTAAGGAGCCGGTGCCGGCCGGTGCCGAGGGCTTCGAGGAGGATCGCCTTACCGGCGCCACGGCGGACAAGGACCTCTCCGACCTCTACCTGCCTCCCGCTTTGCGCACCACGATTCGCGCTCCGAAGTCGAAGGCCGTTCTGGCCGCGTGACCGCCCGGGTCGGGAATGAGGTGACGAGAACGTCACCGATGGGCCTCGACCCGGTCAGGGGTCTCCCTGAAATCGCAGGGGTCGTCTGGAACGCCGACGTGCGACCTGACACGATGGAACAAACACGGGGGTCACGTGTTCGGCGAGCGAATAGCGCAACGGGCAGGTGGTCACCCGATCGGTAACTGTGGGATGTGAGAAGGCAGGCGGAGGAGATGGCCAATCCGTTCGTGAAGTTCTGGAAGTACCTCATGGCGGCGTTTTCGTCCAAGGTCGATGAACACGCCGATCCGAAGGTGCAGATCCAGCAGGCCATCGAGGAGGCGCAGCGGAACCACCAGACGCTCTCCCAGCAGGCCGCGTCGGTGATCGGTAACCAACGGCAGCTGGAGATGAAGCTGAACCGGCAGCTCGGTGAGGTGGAGAAGCTGCAGGCGTCCACTCGCCAGGCGTTGACGCTCGCGGAGGAGGCTCGAGCCAAGGGCGACGAGGCGAAGGCCCAGGAGTTCGAGACCGCCGCCGAGGGTTTCGCCGCCCAGTTGGTGACCGCCGAGCAGGGCATCGAGGACCTCAAGACGCTGCACGACCAGGCTTTGCAGGCCGCCGAGCAGGCCAAGCAGGCTGTGGAGCGCAACGCGAGCATGCTGCAGCAGAAGCTGGCCGAGCGCACCAAGCTGCTCTCGCAGCTGGAGCAGGCCAAGATGCAGGAGCAGGTCTCCGCGTCCTTGAACCAGATGTCCGAGCTGGCGGCGCCCAGCAACACACCGTCGTTGGACGAGGTGCGCGACAAGATCGAGAAGCGCTACAGCACGGCGCTGGGGTCGGCCGAGCTGGCGCAGAACTCGGTGCAGGGTCGGATGCTGGAGGTTCAGCACTCCACCACGCAGCTTGCCGGGCACAACCGTCTCGAGCAGATCAGGGCGTCGATGAAGGGCGAGTCGGTTGCGCAGGTGACCGATGGTGCCTCCACGAGCAGCGGTGCGGCCTCGTCGTCCACCAGTTCGGACATCCAGCGCGAGATCCAGGCCCGGGTAGAGGCCGAGCGGCAGAAGAACCAGGCATAACTGAAGCGGTGTTATCGCGGGGGTGACCGTGGCGGGCGGACGGAACGAGCGTTTCGGTAAGTTCGACAAGCATCTACAACGTCTGCCCGACTACGCCCAGCGAGCGCAGCGCATGTTGCGGGCCTACGCCGACAGTGCTCGGACGGATACTCCGTCCGAGGACAGTGGTCGGCCCGTGACACGGCCGCCGCTCACAGCTGTCCCACCCGTCGTCGCGGAGGTGCGGGACAAATGGGCGAAGTGGAACGATCCCGCGGCCAAGCATGAACGCCGTAAGCGGCGTACTTCCCGTGCGCTGACGCTGTGGATCGTGCTCTCCCTGCTGTGCGTGCTCTACGCACTCGCCGGTTACGCCGGCATCACCGGGGGGATCGACGGTTGGCAAGGCGCTTTCAGCGGTCTCGTCGGCACGGTCGTCTTCAGTGCCCTCAGCGTACGGTCGGGTATCCGGCTGTACCAACTGAGCAGGATGTCGGTCTCCCCGGCCCGAGAACCGTCCACGCTTCCGCGTGCGGGGTCAGTGGCGCGGGAGCCCATGGAGCGATTGGCCCGCAGCGAGTCCACTCTGACCGACCTGTTGGATCAACTTTCGACGGCGGACGTTCCTGTGCCGCCTTTGTCGGTCGACCAGACTCGGTCCACCGCGATGGAGACCGCTTCCGCGTTACGTGCGCTCGCGTCCCGCATCGAGTCGGTGGAACGAGCTCGGGCTTCCGCGCCTCCGGCGGAACAACCCGCGTTGGACTCCGCTATCACCGGCCTGCGGAAACAGCTCGATGAGGGAGTCGAGGAGTACGGCACTTTGGTCGCCGCGGCGGGCCGTGCCGTGGCGGCCACCGACAGCGGTATGACTGAGGCCAAGGAAGCCCTGACGGACGCGACCGACCGTCTCGCGGGCTTGGCCTCCGCGCTACGCGAGCTGTCGTCGCGCTGAGGATCGGCCGGTTGACCGGCTGCCGAGCGGGGTAGGCACTACGCGCCAGAACCTGTCATTGAAAGGACAGTGGCGTGAACCCGTTCCTGTTCGACGACGACACGGCTCCACTTCCTCCGATCACCATGAGCCAGGCGGTCCAGCGCGTACTGTCGGTGTTCGACGCGCTCTCGCGTGGGTTCGGACCCGCTCCGGGAGTGTGGTTGCGCTGCCGAGAGGACGTCTTGGTTGACGCCAAGTCCGTGGACGAGCGGGTACGAGCGGGGGAACGCCTGCCGTTGGTGGGCACGCTCGTCGCCGCGCCGGATGATCCCGTGATCACCGGACGGCTGGTCCAGGCGGGAGGTGTGGTCGTTGGACATACCGTTCCCGGTGCCATGGCGACCGTGCCCGAAGCACGGCTGGAGACGCTCAGCAAACTCGACGCCTTGTTGGTGAGCGAACCGCCGTCGGTGTGCCGGGACGTCGTCGGGTTCGTCCCGACTCGTGGGCTCGTGCCTCTCGGAGGGCCGGGGGCTGCCACGGTGTTGGCTCGCGAAGCGGCTGTGGCACAGAGGGTCGCCGCGGCGGTCACCGGAAGCGACTCGCGCGTGGGTCACAGCCGGGATTGGCCCGATTCGGTCCGTCTCAGCGCGGGCGACCATCCGCGTGTCGGCGTGCCCGACAGCGCGTTGCGCGCCCGTTTGGATGTCGACGTACGCGCGAGGCTGGAAGCGACGATGGACACTCTGCGTGTCGTGGGCGCGCTGATCGACGAAGTCGACCTCGGTGGGACGAACGGTTGGTGCCTGCGGCGGGCGGCGTTCACCCTGCACGACCACGACGCGCTCCTGGTACCCCTCGGAAGCGAGGCCGGATCGTTGGCGCAGCTGGTGACCCGTCTCGACACGTCCGCCGTGCTGATCCCCGCGGCCGACGGAAGGGGAATGGGCGTGGTGACCAAGCCGTTCGACGATCAGGTGGCGCTCGATCTCGCCGGTTTACTCACCGGTTCGCAAGCTTCGACCCCCTATCCGGACACCGGGGTCGGCCTGGTGGCGTTCGGAGCCTATCTACGGGGCCAACCTCGTGCGAACGATCTGACCGAGGCCGGTGCGCGGTTCGCAGGATTCGTCACGACCGCGCGTCACTACCGGATGCTGCTGATCGGGCAGGAGCCGCCCGAAGCGGGCGTCGTGGACGCGAGGGCTCCCCAGCAGGGCGGCTCGTTGGTGGGAGAACGCTGGCTGCTCTCCCCGTCGGCGCTGGGTGAGTTCGTGGCGCATCTGCCGGCACCCATGCGTCTGGGCACGGTGGAACTGTCGGATGGAACGAGTTCCTTGGCGATCTTGTGTGACCCGGCGGTGGCCGAACGCGGCGAGGACCTCACGGCGTGGCAGTGCTGGCGCGCCTACCTACGGCACCTCAGCGCGTTGCGGCCGATCGAAGCGTGAGCCGGGAGTTGATCCGTTTCACCACGCCGGGACCGTGCAGTGCGAAGGCGGTGAAGACCTGGAGCAGACTCGCGCCCGCGTCGAGCATGCGCAGCGCGTCGTCGGGACCGCTGATCCCACCGACCCCGATGATCGGCAGGGAGTCTCCGGCCTGCTCACGCACGAAACGCACCACGTTCAGAGCACGCGCGGTCAGCGGGCGGCCCGACAATCCGCCCTGCTCGTCGACGAACCGGGCGTCTCGCGGAGCGAGCCCGTCGCGGGCCAGGGTCGTGTTCGTCGCGATGATGCCCGCGACTCCGTGCTCCGAGCACACACCGAGCAGCTCCGCGATGGCGTCGAAAGACAGGTCGGGCGCCACTTTCACGAGCAGTGGCACCGGCCCTCGCCCGCTGTCCTCCGCGAGGCTGCGCGTGGTACGGGACAACTCCGTGAGCAACTCCGTGAGCGCGCCCCGGTCCTGGAGTTTGCGTAACCCCGGGGTGTTAGGGGAGCTCACGTTCACGGCCATGTAGTCGGCGTACGGGTGCAGAGTCACCAACGAATTCCGATAGTCGGCTATCGCGTCCTCGACCGGCGTGACCTTCGACTTGCCGATGCTGATGCCCAGGGGAACGTCGAGTTGGCCCGTGGCCGCGAGGCGCCGGGCGAGGGCGGTCGCACCCGCGTTGTTGAACCCCATGCGGTTGATCACGGCGTCGCTGTCGCTCAGCGCGAACAACCTCGGCCGTGGGTTGCCCGGTTGCGCGTGCCAGGTGACCGTGCCGACCTCGACGAACCCGAAGCCGAGCGCGGGCCACGCTTTGAGCGCGCGACCGTCCTTGTCCAAGCCTGCGGCCAGTCCGAGACGGCTGGGGAATCGGATACCGAAGACCGTGCACGGGTCGTCGACCCGGTAATGGCGCCGCAACGCGGTGGTCACGGGATCGATCGTGCCGAGCCTCGCCAACAGGCTCACGGTGCGTTCGTGCACCGCTTCCGCGTCGTGGCGGTGGAGACGGTAGAGAGCGGGTCGGACGATCTTGTCGAAGAGCACGGCACCAGTATCCGTCATACGGTCGTGGCTCCGCCGCCGAGCCGTCGTGGCTGTCGCGTCTGTCGCGAGCGATGCGGACCGGGTACCGCGGAAAGCTTCCCCGGTCCCTTCCGCAGCACCCGGAAATGAAAAGACCTCCAGTGCGACTCCCGGAACGTCGTCAGCCGTTCGGGCTCGAGGCGGACCGGTCCCCGAGAGCACTGGAGGCCGGTGACTGCCTGGTATTCACCGGCAGACACACGTGCCAACTGGGTGGTCCGTGTGCTGTCAGTGGACAGCCACCTCACGAGTCCTGTGGATATTCACCGTCGGACCACCTCCTTTCCCGTGTACCGCCACGTTAGGTGGGATCGGAGGTGTACGGCAACGTATTTTTCGGTGGCGCACCGTCGGCCGGCCCGGACCCGAACTCGTGTGGGGGCGAGGCCGACGGGCGTCGGGGGAAAACCGGCCGTACTCGGGAGAGGGCCGCCCTCGGAAGCCGCTGCGTCCTGTCCGCCTAGCGGTCGACGTACGGTCGATCGGTGGGCAGCCGAGGGGTGGGCCCTCCGCCCCTGGGTGGGGCGGGCTCGGGCGGTTCATGACCGGTGAGGCGGTGGCGTCCCGCGCGGTCGGACCTCAGGATCTTCGCGAGCACCATGTTGAAGGTGAGCGCGATCTCCTGTGCGGCGGGTGAGTTCCATTCGTGGATGGGTGTGCAGGCACCCTGTGCCTGCTGGATGACCAGGCGGTCGGGGATCGCCGTGGGCATCACGAGCCGCCCGAACGACTCCCGTAGTTCCTGGACGCGGTACTCGTGTTCGTAAGACCGGCTGCGCAACCGGTTGACCACGACACCCGCCGGACGCAACCGGGGATTGTGCTCGGCACGGACGTTGTCGATGGCCTCCAACGCACGCTGCGCGCCCGCCACCGCGTACATGGTGGGCTCGGTGACGAGCAGGGCACTGTCGGCGGCGATGAGCGCTGAACGGGTCAACCGCCCGAGCGATGGGGGACAGTCGAGGATGGCGAGCTCGTAGGGCTTGCCTCGGGGGTAGGTGCGTAGCTCGTGCAACGCCCTCGCGAGATTGTCCATGCGGCGTGCGTGCGGGCCCGGCTCGTTGAGGAGTTCGAGCTCCTCGGACCCGACGAGCACGTCGACGGCGTCGCTCCATCCGCTGGCCGCGATCGCTTTCGTCAGCACCCCCAGCCGGGGTGCCTCCAATACATCGGCGAGTGTGGCGTCGGTCAGCGGAGGATCCAGCGTGGCAGTGGCATTGCCCTGCGGATCGAGGTCCGCCACCAGCGTCCGGGTTCCCCTGCGTAGCGCAGCCGAGGCAATACCCAGAGCAACCGTCGTTTTGCCGACGCCTCCCTTGAGGCTGAGTACGGCGACCGTGTGCACGCCTGCGAGCGTAGCCGGGTGTGGTCACCATGAGAACGTGTGAGGTGCCCCAACTACTCTTGATTCCATGCGAGCGGAGACTTCGGCCGGTCAGGGGTCGGCGGCGGTGCGGAAGGTGCTGGAGGCCGAGCTGCGTGCCGCGCGCGCTCGGAGAGCCGAGGAACCGGTGGTGGTGGATGTCGGCGGCGGCAGCGGTGTGTGGGCTGTGCCCTTTGCGGCCGCCGGATGCAGAGTGACGGTGGTGGAGCCCAACCTCGACGCTCTGGCCACCCTGGAGCGGCGCGCGGCGGAGGACGGCGTCTCCGACCGGATCACGGTGGTGGCCGACGACTCCGACGCGTTGGCCGAGCATGTTCGGCCGGGTTCCGCCGATCTCGTGCTCGCGCATTCGTTGTTGGAGGTCGTGGACGACCCGGAGAGCGTCGTCGCGGCGATCGCCGAGGTGACCGCGGGTGGCGGTGCTGTGTCGGTGCTGGCGGCCAATCGTCACGCGGCCGTGCTGCACCGGGCTCTCACGGGCCGGCTCGTGGAGGCCCGTCGGTTGCTCGCCGAGCCCAGTGGTGTGTTGAGCGGCGACTCCGACACGCTCCTGCGCAGGCTCGACGTCGAGGGACTGACCACCCTGCTCGACGAGGCGGGGCTGTCTGTGGAACACATCCAGGGCGACGGTGTCGTGTCGGAGACCATTTCGGCCGAGCCCACCCCCGGGACGGCTGCGTCGTGGGAGCGGGATCTCGCCGAGTTCGAGGCGTTGGCCGCGGTGACGGCTCCGTTGCGGGACATCGCGAGCCGTCTGCACGCTTTCGCTCGTAAACCGGCCTGACGCCTCCTGGTCGCCTTCCTCACCGACACGGAACCGTCGGTGGGGCGACGTAGGCTTGGACACCGATGGGACGGAACACGGCGTTACCCGAGGCGTTCGAACGGTTCCGGGTCACGGATTCGACGCGACCCGACGACACCGGTTGCCACGTGCTGCACGTCGATATGGACGCCTTCTTCGCCGCCGTGGAGCTGCGGACTCGGCCGGAACTGGTCGACCGTCCCGTGGTGGTCGCCGGAGCCGGCCCCCGTTCCGTGGTGCTATCGGCCAACTATCCGGCGCGCCGCTTCGGGATCTCGTCCGCCATGCCGGTGGCGGCGGCGAGGAAACTGTGTCCCCACGCCGTGTACCTTCCCCCGACCCGAGGTCTCTACAGCGAAGTCTCCCGTAGCGTGATGGCGCTCTTCAGGGAGATCACGCCGCTTGTGGAGCCGTTGAGCCTCGACGAAGCGTTCCTCGACGTGGGCGGTGCTCTACGCAGACTCGGGGCCACCGCGACGGAGATCGGAGCCCGTCTCCGCGCTCGGGTGGAGGCCGAACACGGTGTCACGTGTTCTGTCGGCGTGGCGGGGGTGAAGTTCGCGGCCAAACTCGCCTCCGGCATGGCCAAGCCGGACGGCATGGTCGTGGTTCCGGTGCGAGAGACGGTCTCGTTCCTGCGTCCGCTCCCGGTGTCGGCGTTGTGGGGCGTGGGACCGAAGACGGCCGAAGTGCTCCGCGGCCACGGCCTGCACACGATCGCCGACATCGCGGCTACGCCACTCGACCGGTTACGACGTTGGGTGGGTGTGGCCACGGCCGAACACCTGCACGCGCTGGCGCACGGCAGGGACGAGCGCCCCGTGGTGCCGGAGAGCGAGGAGAAGTCCCTCGGGGCCGAACGCACATTCGACACCGACCTCACCGACCGGGAGGCACAGGAACGACAGTTGCTGGACCTGTCGGAGAAGGTCGCGGCCACTCTGCGTCGCCGGGGACTGCGAGGCCGAACGGTTTCCATCAAGGTGCGCTTCTCCGACTTTCGAACCATCACCCGGGCCCGTACCCTGTCGGGCGCCACCGACGTGGCACGAGAGATCCACGCCACCGCTGTCTCGCTGCTGGAGGAGGCGGCTACCGCGCCGGTGCGGCTGCTGGGAGTGCGAGTCGAGGGGCTCAGCGGAGCCACGGACGCCGAGCAATTGACCTTGGAGGACGTGCGTCCGACCTCACGGTGGAGAGACGCCGAGATAGCGGTCGACTCGGCGCGCTCGAAATTCGGTGTCGCGGCTGTGCGCCCCGCGTCGCTGTTGGCGCGGGACACGGACTGAGAACATGCCGTCAGAAGGCACCGAACATTCGTTTTATCAGGCTGGGCGTCGCCGCGCACGGCAGCGTTGGGCTGTTCGAGGCAAAACCAGCGGCGTAAGGGGGGAGATCGGGTAGTCGTCCGCGCGTGCGCCTCGTATCCTGGTATTGACACCCCAACGGGGGTAGCCCGGGTCGACGTCTTCACGTGGTTCCGGCACCCACTAGGGGGTCATCAGATAACGCTGTGCCGGAGGAGGAAAGATGCCACTCTCCGAGCATGCGCAGCGGCTGCTCGACCAGATCGAGCGCGAGCTCTATGCCGAGGACCCCAAATTCGCATCCACTGTGCGCGGTACCAGGATGCGCCGCCCTACGCGCCGTCGACGTCTGCAGGGTATCGCTCTCTTCGTAGTGGGCGTCGCCATGCTCGTGCTCGGTGTCGCGGGCCAGGCGGCATTCCTTCGCGTCGCCGAGATCCCGTGGCTCAGTGTGCTCGGGTTTCTGGTGATGTTCGGCGGTGTGCTACTGGCAGTGACAGCGCTGGGGGCATCAGGGGAGGCCGATGACGCTGTGCCCCAGAGCCGGGACGGTCGTGGGGGCCGAGGCGGTTCTCCCGCCAAGAGTTCTTTCACCGAGCGCATGGAGGAGCGGTTCCGCCGGCGCTTCGAGGACCGTTAGCCCACACCAGTCCGGCATCCGGGACAGCTGTCCGCTGCCGGGGTTCGCGAATGAACCGAGGGTCCGTTCGCCAACCCCGAGCAGCGGATTTTTCGTGTCGGATCACCGAGACCGCGGACTCCGCCGCCTCACGTTCCGCAGGATCGAACGGGGCAGCAGCCGGTCTTGCCAGGACAGCGGTGCCGCGCGTTCGAGGCCGTCCAGGACGTCGTGGAACGCCTTCGAAAACCCGGTGTCCCGACCGTCGCGCCGCCGAGCTTCGGGGCTGTACCACACGCGCTCGACCGTGGTCACGACCGCGCGCAGGTTGTTCTTGGCCTGTTTGTCGAGTCGCTGCTGTTGAACGATCTTCTGGGCGGTGATCCGCACGGTGTCGTGTTCGGAGATGTCGATGCCGCGGTCCACACACTCTTGGAGCAGCTCCCGCCACGCGGCATCGGCCGCTGCGGTCTCCTGGGCCTGTTCCACTTCGCGAAGTCGGCGGTGTCGCTGTACGCGGCGTAGCGCCCACGGAACCAGCGCCAACGCGGACGCCGCGAGCAGAACGAGTGTCACGACCCAGTGCACCCACCACGTCACCAAAGCCACGGTCAGGGCCCAGAGGGTCACGGCCAGGATGAGCGCCCACGACAGGGAGCCCACGCCTGTCCCCTGAGGGGAGTTCTCGCGTCGGCGCCGGGCTGTGACGGCGGCGACGACCGTGGCGATCACGGCGGCGGCAGCGAGGACCATCCCCGCGATACCCCACCACGAGTCGGAGGTGGAGAACGGGCGTTGTTGCTCGGGTTGGGCGCTGGCTTCCTGCTCGGCCTGGTCCTGGGTGGGCTGCTGCGCGCTCTGTGAGGACGATTCCGGCGGTGTGCTCGACGCGGCGTCGTCGTCGCCGGACCGATCGCTGCCGGAGGCGCCGTCGTCGTCCAGGTACGAAGGCACATAGCCACGACCGTCCGACAGCGGAGTGGGATCGAAGCTCACCCAGCCGAGCTCACCGAAGTGAACCTCCACCCAGGCGTGGGCGTCGCGTGAGGTGATGGTGCGAGCGTCGCCATCGCGGTAGCCGCTTGTGAATCCGACGGCGACCCTCGCGGGAATGTCGAGTGATCGCAGCATCACCGCCATCGTCGAGGCGAACTGTTCGCAGTAACCCCGTTTGCCGTTGAGGACGAAGTCCGCGAGGGCGTCGCTGTCGGCCGCCGGTGCGGTCTGGGTGTCGTAGGTGAAGCCGTTCGCGGTGTCGAAGTGCCTCCACACCGCGTGCACCTTGTCGAATGTGGTGTCGGCCGAGGCCGTGATCCGCCGGGCGAGCTCGGCCACCCGAGGATCGACACCGCTGTCGTTGGTGTAGACGTCGGCGACAGCGCCGGGGTCGGACGTAACCTGGCGCAGCTCGGCTCTCGTCGGTTCCTCCAGAGCCGCCACCTCGGTGTAGGCGGCGGGGTTCTGCCTGCGTTCGCGGAACACCGAGCCGCTGGTGTGGTCGTAGTACCAACCGTCGGAAAGGCCCCGCAGGACACGGGGGGAGCCGTAGACGGGCAACCACACGTCGTTCCAGTGCACGGGTTCGATGTGGATCTCTCGACCGGGAGCCTCACCGTCGTCGCCCGAGGCCAAGGGGAGTTCGCCGTTGGCGGGAACGCCGGCGGGCATGGGGCCGTCGGGCAGTCCCCACCCCTCGTTGGGGCGGTAGGTGTCGAGGGTGAACGCGCGTAGCGGTCGCTGGTCGTCGTCGAGCCCGGTGACACGGAACAGGGGTACGTCGTCCCCTTGATCGAGCATGCCGCGCAGCGAGGTGAACGGGTTGACCCCGAGGCCGCCCAACACGGCTTGGTCGCCCGAACTGCCGGGCAGTCTGCCCTCGGTGCCGACGCTCGTGACCGCGATGCCCGCGACGAGCCCGGCGGACAATGCCCCCGCCACGACGGCGGCCGGGGCGGACACGGCCACGGCGGAGACACCTGTTCCGGGAGTCGACCGGTTCCGCCAACGGCTGTGCCGATGGCTGCCGTCTACGGCGAGGAGCACGGCGAACGCCGTCGCCCCGAGGACGAACGTCCACCACGACAGTAGATCGTCGGCCAGCGCCGACGGCACCGCGTAGACACACAGCAGAACGAGACCCGCGGCCGCCGGGGCGGACGCCGCGACGACGAGCGTGTCCACCAGGATCGCGACGACTCCGACGGCGATCGTGGCCAGACACAGGATCGAGACGCTGCCCTCGACAGGGGGGACTCCGGTTCTGATCTCCTCGAACGCGGTCGTTAGGACATCGTTCAGTTCGGAGAACGCGGCGGGGCCGGGGATGACGGCCAGGATGCCGTTGCGCGTGAACGCGCCCGTGGCCAGCAACAGCAGGACCAGCGCCTGAGCCGGTGCCGTCAGGAGTGTGGGCAGGCGCAGTGAACGCAGCGCGAGGCCGGTGCACGCCACCAGGAGGGCGGCCACGGCGATGTAGGCCAGCCAGGCGCCGCCTTCGATGACACCGGTCAGTGAGGTGGCGGCGCTGACGGTGGCGAACATGGCCGCAGCGGGAGCGAGCAGCGTGCTCGCCGCAGCCATGCCGCGAGCCGCGCTACGGTCGGATTCGGGGCGTTGCCGGGTGTGCCGGGGCCGGGAGGCCGTGGTCGTCATGAGACACCCCCGATCAACGAGGCGCCGGGTGTTGTCGTGCGGCACAGTTGTGCCCACACGTCGGCGACGGAGTGTTCCGGCTTCACCACCACGACGCCCCAGCCCGCAGCGCGCAGCAGCGTGGCCGTGTCCTCGACCGCGACGTCACCGTCCGCGGGCGTGTCCGAGCTTTCCCAGGCGATGGTGTCGAGGAGGACCGCGAGGTTCCGGGTGCCGCGAGCACGGTGCCGGGTGATCTCATGGACGGACTCGGTACCGACTGTGCCGAGCACCGCGATCAGCTCTTGGCCCTGTCCCGGGTCGGAGCCCAGGACGATGTCCCGTGCATGACCGGGTTGCAGTACGGCGAGGGCCTCCAACACCGCGCCGGCGTGACTCGCTCCGGCTTCCTCGGGCGCGTCGGCGAGCAGCCTGCCGTGTTCACTGACCAATCGCACGTGCTGTCCGGCCTTGTTCAGATGCAGGCACACGCTGGCGGCGAATTCGACGGCCCACTCCAAACTGGATTGCACCCCGGAACCGCGATGAGCCGTCGCGCGATGGTCGAGCAACACCGTGGTACCCCCGTGCCAGGGGCGTTCCTCGACCCGCACCATCAACTCGTCGCGCCGGGCAGTCGACCGCCAATGCACTTTGCGCAGGTCGTCGCCCTGACGGTACTGACGGACCACGACGTCGGCTTCGCCCTGCCCCGCGTGCAGACGGATACTGCTGTCCTGACCCGATCCGATGCCAGCTCCGCGCGGCAGTCCCCACAGGGTGGTGACACGCGGTACGACGACCAGCCGTGAGTGCGACACGAGGTCACGCTCGAACTCACACAATCCGAACGGGTCGGTGATGGTGGCCCGCAGCGGACCGATCTGGTGCACGCCCCGCAGAGTGGGTTGCACCGGATAGCGCAGCGGTACCGCCCGTCGATGGGGCAACCGCTCCACGACGAAGCGGGGCCTGTCACCGAACGTGTAAGGCAAGCCGTCTTCGAGCAGCACCTCGCCGGCGGGCATACGGCCCGTGCGCCACAGGTCGAGTTGCACCTCGCCCCGGCCACCGACGGAGATCCGTTCGGGCAGGAGCGAGCGCGACGCGGAGATGGTCATACGCGCGGCCGACGCCAACAGCACCACGCACAGGGGAAGGGCGAGGACGAACACCGCGACCCGCAGCAGGTCGCGCTCGTTGAGTACGACAGCGCACACACCCGCGGCGACTCCCGCGGCGAGCAGGCACCGGCCCCGGGTGGTGAGGCCGGACAACGAGCGGAACATGTTGCGCGTTACCGGGGTCGGGGGCCGTGCGGCACGGGCACGCGAGCCAGCACGGTGCGGACGACGTCCGTGGCCGATCTACGGGCGGCGTGCGCCTCGGTGGTGAGCACGAGCCGATGGGCCAGCACGGGAGCGGCCACGGCGTGCAGGTCGTCCGGTACCACGAACTCCCGGCCGGAAAGGGCTGCCTGCGCCCGTGCGGCACGGACGAGTTGCAGCGTCGCTCGCGGGGAGGCGCCGAGTCGCACCTCCGGCAGCTGCCTCGTGGCCGAGGTGAGCTCGACCGCGTACTGTTTCACCTCCGGGGACACGTGGAGCCCACGGACGACCTCGATGAGCCGTTGTACCGTCGCGCCGTCGGAGACGGGTTCCAGTTGATCCAACGGATTGTGTCCGGCGTGCTCGTCCACCATCGCCAGTTCGGCGGCCGTGTCCGGGTAGCCGATGGACAGTCTGGCGGTGAACCGGTCGCGCTGTGCTTCCGGCAGCGCGTAGGTGCCTTCCATCTCGACCGGGTTCTGGGTGGCGATCACCATGAACGGTTTGCCGAGTTCGTACGTCGTGGAGTCGACGGTGACCTGGTGCTCTTCCATGCATTCCAGCAGCGCCGACTGGGTTTTCGGGGACGCGCGGTTGATCTCGTCACCGACCACGATGTTGGCGAACACCGGGCCCGGGCGGAACTCGAAGTCGGAATGCTGACGGTTGTAGATCGAGACACCGGTGACGTCGCTGGGCAGCAGGTCCGGCGTGAACTGGACACGGCTCACGGTGCAGTCGATCGACCGGGCGAGCGCTTTGGCCAGCGAGGTCTTGCCGACACCGGGCACGTCCTCGAGGAGCAGGTGTCCTTCCGCAAGCAGGGTGACCAGCGCTATGCGGACGACTTCCGGTTTGCCGACCAGTACTCGTTCGACGTTGGCGGCGATGCGTCTGGCGATGTCGTGGAGCTGGTCAAGGTTCGCAGGCGCGCCGTGGTCTTCCCCAGGGGCGTCGCCGGGGAACCCGCCGGACGGGTAGCGCACCTCGGTGGTGGGCTGACCGTCGGCCAACGGGGCGGTAGCGGTGGACTGTCCTCTCGACGTCACACGACCTCCTGGTACGAAAAGCCCTCGCTGCTGTCACGAACGCCCTTGGGGACCTTCGTAGGTGGGCGGACTCGCCTGCGAGTCGGCCTGGCACGCAGTGTGTCAAATGTCTGCGGATTCGGTACGCCAGCCCTGTTGATCATTCACTGCGGCGGGCAAGCATCCCACAGGCGTGTTTGCCCCTTTCAGGTGACTTCGGATCACAGATCTTGGCGACTGGACGATCTCGCCTACGCTACGGCAGCGTAGTCGGTTGACTACCGAAAGAGGTGCGGTGATGACCGATGCCGGCGTACACGTGCCGGACTCCGGGCTCACGCTGCCATCCGACGGCTTTGCCGTCTCGCCGGAACTCGCTACCGAGGCTTTCGGCAAACTGAGCGAGGTCCAGGATGCGGTGGGCCGGATGGTTCGCCAGGCGAAAGTGTTGGGCCGAACAGTTCCGCTCGGTGATGGCTATGCCAAGGAGATCGGCGAGTTCATGGCGCGATACGGCATCGACGACGCCGGTTCGGCCGTGGAGTCGTTGACTCGCTTCGGCCAGGAGATCGAGGAACTCAAACAGCGCATCGAGACCGCCCTGCGGCGCTACGACGAGCAGGATTCGGATGCGGCCGCCGGGACCGATTGTGTGGGTGGGGGTTGAGGACCGCGTGCGGGTGAGCAGGGGGTGGCAACTGCCCGCGCTGCTGGTCGGTGTGCTCGGCCTGGCCGCCGGGACCGTCGGATGCGGTTCCGACCCACAGCCCGGATCGATGGCCGGTCCGGAAGGGACGGCTGAGGCCGACGCGAAGCCCGGTTCCTCCGTTGTGCCACCGATCTCGACGCGACAGTCCGTCTCCGTATCGGATCCCTGCGCACTGCTCGATCCGCAGGACCGGTCGCGCGCGGGGTTGACCTCCCCGGGCAAGTCCACCACGGTAGCCGGTTCCCCTGTGTGTGACTACGTCGAGCCGGGAGCATTCGGCGTCTCGGTGACCCTGGACAGGGATACGGACCTGGAGGAACTGAGAGTCGGGATGGCGGACGCCGAGGACATCCGTGTCGGCGCCGCGCCCGCGCTGCGCGTGGCGGACCGGGAGGCCGACGACGGCACGTGTTCTGTGCTGCTGGAGTCCGGAGAGACGGGCACACGATCCGGCATACGGACGGTGCACGTCGATGTGACCATGGCCGATTTCCGCGACACGTCCCAGGCCTGTGAACGTGCCACCACGGTGGCTGAGGCGATCGAGTCGGAGCTGACATGACCCGCAGACCAACTGATGACCGTAGGTACGAGTCGTACGCTCACGAGCGGATGTACGCGGAGGTCGGGATCGGCAACGACCCGGCCGCTGCGGGGGAGATCGGTCGTGAATGGACCGACCTCGCGCGAGGGTTACGTGAGGTAGGGGAAGCGCTGACGGGCCTGTCGAAGGCCAGCGAGGGTGTTTGGCAGGGCGGTGGCGCCGAAGCGGTGCGTTCGGTGTTGAGTGACGCCGCGGCATGGTCGGGACAGGCCGCCGAGGTCTCGGACGCCGTGAGCCGGGCGGTGACCGGACAGGCCGAGGCCGCTGCGTGGGCGAGAGCGGAGATGCCGGAGCCCGTGTCCTATGACCCGGCCGCGATGATCCGGGAGGCAGCCGCCGGTGGGGATGTCTGGCAGCTCGTGGGATTGTCCGACGCCATGGCCGCTCGCCGGGACGAGGCCGAGCGTGCTCGACAGCAGGCGGTCGACGTGATGTACGCCCGGGCCGCGGCGCTCGGTTCCGCTGTGCCGGAGGCCGAGTTCCCCAAGCCACCGCGTTTGACGGCAGGGGAGACGGGCGCCGGTGACGACATCGGCGATGGTCCCGCTTCGACGGTTGGAAGGTCGGTCCCGGTGTGATCAGAGTGTCGGCGTCCGCACTCGACATTTTGTGGTCCGATTCCGGGTATCCGGGTTCTCCCGCCCCGTTGGCCGTGCACAGTGTGGGCGAGACTCAGGACGAACGTGCCCGCATCCGCGATGCCGTGTACTCCAACCTCGCGGAGAGAGGACTGTTCCGCGGGGGGAAGCTCGACTCGACGCTGCGGCAGCGACTGGACCTGCTCGCCGGCGCTTCACTGATGGTGGAATGTGAAGCGCTGATCGATCTGTCCGATTCCGAACCGTTGCGTGCGGTGGCCGCGGTGGCGCGTGATCGGGGAATCCTGGCCGTGCAGCCTCGGCGTACGGTCGCCCTCACGGCGATTCGGGCCGGGGAGGTCTTCTCCGCGGCGGTCGGCGTGCTACCCGACTTCGCCTCTGGACCGGGTATGGGGGTGAGTCTGCCCGCTTCGGCGCTGGACACGCTCTCGAACGCGGCGGTGGAGGACTCGACTTCCCGGCGTGCGCGAGTGTTCGAACAGCAGGCGCGGGAAGCCTTGGCCGTGCAGTCGCGGCCTGTTCTCGCCGCGGGACAGTTCTCGGTGCGGGCGCGCGACGGAGTCGGATCACGGCGGGTCGGTGGAGTGAGTTGGTTCGTCACCGACGCCGGGGGCTACCTGGGCACGGTCTCCGAAGGACGGACCGGTGAGGCGTGGTTGAGTCTCGTGCCCGCCGACCCGGCCAGGATCGCGGCCCGTCTGGCCGATATGTACGACGAGGCCGAACTTGCCGGCCGTGGATGACGAGCCGTCGGTGACATGGCCGTTTCGTGTTCGGACTGGACCTCGGCCGCTCGCACGACGTCATGGGGCGGTCCACTGTGCGCTGAGCATCTGTCGTTTCCGGCGGGCCACACTCGCAAGGCTCCCGAGACGTGCACGAGTTCGCCTTCCCGGAAGGCCCGGCTCACAGTGGGCTCACAGTGTTCGTCCAAGTTCGTCCAAGTTCGTCCAATGCCCCACCGAGCCCCACCGAGAGGCGTTCTTCGCCGCTTTCGCGAGTGAAGAGACTGTGAAGGGGGGGGTTCGGTGCTGTTTCGGTGCCGTTTCGATGCCACTGTCGTGGTGATGTCCCACGAAGCGCTCCACTGAGCACCCCCGCGTTGACGTGCGAAGACGCCGTCAACATCCCACTGAAGTGGTCGTTTTGGCGTTGACTGTGGTGGAAAGTGGGGTACCGTGGTGGCCTGTGGGGCGGAAGGGGCGCTCCGTAACCGATCGCGGAGGACTCCCGGGTTCTGATGCTGATCGGTGGGGAGGTGGAAGCCGGTGTTCCTCGGCACCCACACCCCAAAGCTGGACGACAAGGGGCGGCTCACGCTGCCTGCGAAGTTCCGCGATGCGCTGGCAGGTGGGCTGATGATCACCAAAGGACAGGATCATTGCCTTTTCGTCTTCCCACGTGCCGAGTTCGAGCAGCTGGCTCGCAAAGTGGCTGAGGCGCCGTTCACCAACGAGTCGGTGCGGGCGTATCAGCGGTACTTGTTCGCGGGCACAGAGGAACAGCGTCCGGACGGGCAGGGTCGCATCGCGATCGCTCCCGAACTCCGTCGCTACGCCGGGCTGACCAAGGAGTGCGTGGTCATCGGCGCCATTACGCGATTGGAGATCTGGGATGCCCAGGCATGGGGGTCCTACCTGGAGGAACACGAGGACGGTTATGCGAAGGCGCAGGAGGAGATCCTGCCGGGCGTGTTCTGACCGGATGGCGTGAGGCTGCGGCCCTGATGCAACTTCCCCGGTATCAGGTCCGCAACCTGACGGCATCCGGTCACAGGTCGGAATGGGGGCAGTGAAGGACGAGACGACAAAAGGGGGTGTCGTGACCGACTGTGCCGGAGCCGATGGTGCTGCGGCTGAGGCCGGGCATCTGCCCGTACTCGTCGACCGGGTATTGGAACTGTTCGCTCCCGCGGTGTCCAACCGGGACGCGACATTGGTCGACACCACGCTCGGGTTGGGTGGCCACACCGAAGCGCTGTTGAGCGCCTACCCGCGGCTGCGCGTCATCGGTCTTGACCGCGATCCCGACGCACTGGAGCGCTCACGCGAAAGACTCGCCCCCTACGGGGACCGGGTGCGGTTCGTTCACACGGTCTACGACCGCATCCTCGACGTCCTCGCCGAGCTCGACATCCCCTCGGTCGAGGGTGTGCTCATGGACCTCGGTGTCTCCTCCATGCAACTCGACCGCGACGACCGTGGCTTCGCGTACGCCCGTGACGCACCGTTGGACATGCGGATGGACCCGACGACCGGGATGACCGCCGCCGACGTGCTCAACACCTACTCGGTCGACGAACTCACCCGCATCCTGCGCGACTACGGCGAAGAGCGGTTCGCGCGCCGTATCGCCAAAGCGGTGGTGGAGCAGCGAAAGCGACAGCCCTTCGACACCAGCGGAAAACTGGTGCAGCTCTTGTACGACACGGTTCCGGCGGGGAGTCGACGAACCGGTGGCCATCCCGCGAAGCGCACGTTCCAAGCGCTTCGTATCGAGGTGAACGGCGAGCTCGACATCCTGCGTGCAGCCGTACCCGCCGCCATCGATTCCTTGGCCGAGGGCGGGCGTATCGTCGTCGAGTCGTACCACTCGCTGGAGGATCGGATCGTCAAGCAGGCACTGGCCCGAGCGGCGACGTCCCGAACTCCCGAAGGGCTGCCGGTGGAGTTACCCGGACATGGGCCACGACTGCGGCTGTTGACACGAGGTGCCGAGAAGGCGGAGGAGGAAGAGATCGAACATAACCCCCGTGCGGCGTCCGTCCGGCTGCGGGCAGCGGAGAAGAGAGGGGAGGACGCCTGATGTCCGCACCGGCTCGTCAGCGGGCCAGGTCGGTGTCCGCTCGCACCGCGACTTCCTCTACCACCGGTACTTCGGCGAAGTCCCGCACCGGCTCGTCCGGGGGGAAGGCCACGAAGCGCAGCGCAGCCGCGCATCGCGCTTACGCGAAACGGGCACATCGATCCGAGACGAAGCGTCAGGGTGGTGGACACACCCGAGGCCGCCTCGGGTTGCAGTATTGGCCGAAGTCACGGGCGACGTTCGTCATCGTCCTGATGGGACTCATGCTGTGCGGGGTGGCGGCCTCGCTGTGGTTGTCCACTCAAGCCATCGCCGACTCGTATCGACTGGAACAGCTGAGGGAACAGAACGCCCAGCTCGCCGAGCGGGCCGAGCAGTTGCGTCGAGAGGTCGGGCAGTTGCAGTCGCCGTCGTCGTTGGCTGAGCGCGCCAAATCGCTGGGTATGGTCCCGGGCGGTAATCCAGCGCGGTTGGTGGTGAACGAGGACGGCTCCATCGTGTTGGTGGGGGAGCCGGTGGAGGCAACCGCGCCAGATCCGCCGCCGTCCGAGGACGCAGACGATGACGGCCGTACCGGCGAAAGCGATGACGACGACGGCGCCGGCGATGACGGCGGCAGTGCCGATAGTGACGACAGTGACAGCGGCGACGGCGATGGCGGCGGTGCCGGCAGCGACGACAGGTGACACGGCGCGACTGGTGAGGGAGGACGGCGATGCCGGGGCAGCGTGGCGTGAAGGGGGCCAGCACGGGTAAGGGGCCGCATCGCACGTACTCGGTCAGGGCGAGGCGGAAGCGATCGGCCACCACGGTACGCAACAACCGCAACCGGTTCGTCATCGGACGCATCGCCCTGACACTCGTGCTGGTAGCCGCGGGACTGAAGCTTGTGCACATCCAGGCTTTCGAGGCCTCCGCGCTGTCCGAACGGGCTGAACGGCAACGCACGAAGATCATCGATATCCCTGCCGACCGGGGCTCTATTGTGGACCGGAACGGGGCCGAACTCGCGTTCAGCGTCGAGACACGCCAGCTCTGGGTCAACCTGCGACAAATGCGCCAGACGTGGGCCGAACACGCCCGGGAGAACCCGAACTCGGGCGAGAACTTCGGCACCCGTGCCGCCGAGATCGCCGCCTACATCTCCGCACGGGTTCCCGACCTGGTCACCGAGGAGAAGCTGCTCGAGGCCTTCCACAAGGACGCGTCCTTCACCTATCTCATCGAGGTCGAGCCGTCGGTGGCCGAGGAGATCAGCAAGCGGTACCACGAAATCGGCTACGAAAAGCGCGCCAAGCGCGTCTACCCGGGTGGTGAGCTAGCCGCGAACGTGCTCGGATACGCGAATTGGCGTACCGAGAGCGAGGACGTGTCCGAACACAACCTGCACGGGCTGTCCGGGCTGGAGTATTTCCGCGACGAGGACCTGGTCGGCACCCCGGGCCGGCAGATCGTCGACACCGAACAGGGCACCGATGTCGTGATTCCCGGCACGGAACGGGATATGCAACCCGCAGCACCCGGCTCCGACCTGGAACTCACGATTGACTCCGACGTGCAGTACGAATTGGAGCGAAGCCTCGCCGGTTACGTCGACAAGGTGGACGCCAAGGGTGGCAGCGCTGTCATCCTCGATGCGAAGACCGGTGAGGTGTACGCATTGGCGAACCACAAGACGTTCGATCCGAACGATCCGAAATCGCTGTCGTCGGAGGCGATGGGCAACCCGGCGGTGTCGACACCGTTCGAGCCGGGCTCGGTCGCCAAGGTGATCACCGCGACCGCCGCGATCGAGTCCGGTGTCGTCACACCGGAGACGACGATGGCGGTTCCGGGAGCGATGGAGGTCGCCGACCACACCGTGCATGACGCCTGGTCCCACGATACGCAGGATTTCTCGGTGACCGGTATCTTCGCGAAATCGTCCAACGTCGGCACGCTGCTGCTGGCCGATGAGATCGGCCCCGATCGGTTCATGAGCGTTTTGGACAGGTTCGGTATCGGTCACCGCACGAACATCGGCCTCCCCGGAGAAAGCCCGGGCTTCGTCCCGCCGCGCGAGCAGTGGTCGGGTACCACATTCGGTAACCTGCCGATCGGTCAGGGCCTGTCGATGACGGTCGTGCAGATGACGAGCATGTACCAAGCGATCGCCAACGGCGGCGTGCGGGTGGAACCACGCATCGTCAAGGCGAAGATCGCGCCGGACGGTCGCCGGATTCCCGAACCGGTCCCGGCGACCACGCGTGTGACGGACGCGAAGACGGCCGACACGGTGAAGAAGATGCTGTCCGCGACGACACAGGACGGGGACTACTACTACAGCGGCACGGCTCCCGAAGCGGCGCTGCAGGGCTATCAGATCTCGGGCAAGACCGGGACGGGCCAACAGGTGGATCCCAAGACCGGGGCCTACAGCAACCGGCTGCACAACATCACGTTCGCGGGCATCCTGCCCGCCGACGAACCGCGATTCGTGGTGGGTGTCTGGCTGGACGCGCCCGACACCACCATTCCGGGTGGCAGTTCGGCGGCTCCGTTGTTCCAGGAGGTCGCTTCCTACCTGGCCCAGCGGTACAACATCCCGGTCTCCGACCGTTCCACGCCGAGGGTGAGGCTGGTGCACTGACGCGCACCGCCTCCACCCTCCACTTCGACGAACGGTCTGTCAGAGTCCGGCGTTACGGAACCGTCGGACCGACAGTGGAACGAACACCGCGAGCAGAAGCGCGCACCAGCCGACCGTCGCCAACACCGGGTGCTGGATCGGCCAGGCGGCGTCCGCGGAAGCAGGTAGTCCGGGATTGCCGAACAGTTCCCGACAGGCGGCGGTGGCCGCGCTGACAGGGTTCCAGTCGGCGATCGTTTGAAGGACGACGGGCATGCCGTCGGTCGGGACGAAGACGTTCGAGATCATCGTCAGCGGCATGATGAGAGGACCGATGCGGGCGGCCGTCTCCTCGTTCTTCGCCAGCGAACCCAGAAAGACACCCACCCAGGACACGGCGTACTGTAGCAGTAGTACGAGACCGAATCCGGCGAGGGTCGCCATGATCCCGTTGTGGGCCCGCCAGCCGAAGAGCAGGCCGCAGACCGCCATGATCGCCAGGCTGCCGGCGGCGATCACCAGGTCAGCCGCCGTCTGTCCGAAAGGCACCGCCGAGCGTGCCATGGGCATCGAGCGGTACCGGTCCATGACGCCGAGGCTGTTGTCCTTGGCGATGACCATCAGCGAACCCATGACGCCCATGACCGAGCTCATGACGAACAATCCGGGCATGAGGTACTCGCGGTAGTTGCCTCCACCCGGGATCGGGATGGCACTGCCGAACACGTAGCCGAACAGGATCACCGACATCAGCGGGAACGCGAAGGTGGCCACGATCTGCTCGGGCTGGTGCTTGAGCTTCAGCAGGTTACGCAGAAAGATCGTCATCCCGTCCGACAGGCCGGCACGGAACGTTGTGAGCGAGCCCGTCGGCGAAGCGGGTCCGGTCGAGGTCGTCACGCCACACCCTCCTTCCGCTGCCGGGGGACTTCCGACTGAGCGGTGGGCTTGCCCGTCAGGGACAGGAACACCTCGTCGAGCGTCGGTTGGCGAAGTCCCACGTCGATGGGTTTCACCCCGGCTTGGTCAAGCTGACGGACCACGTCGGGCAGGGCAACTCTGTCGGTGTCCACAGGCAGCGACAACAGTTTGCGCTCGGGATCGACGTCGGGTTCGATCTCGGCTCCGGTGAGTGGTTCGAGCACGGTAGCGGCACGGGACAACTCCGTCGCTTCGGTCAGGACGATGTCGAGCCGCCCTCCGATGCGTGCCTTGAGTTCGTGGGGTGTGCCGGAGGCGATCACCCTGCCGTGGTCGATGACAGCGATGTTCTCGGCGAGCTGATCGGCCTCGTCGAGGTACTGGGTGGTGAGCAGCACCGTGGTGCCCTCGTCGACCAGTCGTCGCACAGTGGACCAGATCTCGTTGCGGCTACGGGGATCCAGGCCGGTGGTGGGCTCGTCGAGGAAGAGCACCTTGGGCGAGACGATGAGACTGGAGATGAGATCCAGACGTCGACGCATGCCACCGGAATACGTCTTGACGGGGCGGTCGGCGGCGTGAGCGAGGTTGAACTGTTCGAGCAGTTCGTCGGCGCGGGCGCGGGCACGGGCGCCGCCGAGACGGAAGAGCCTGCCGAAGATACGGAGGTTCTCGCGTCCGGTCAGCTCTTCGTCGAGTGCCGCGTGCTGACCGGCCAGGCCGATCTTGGTGCGTACGGCGTGTGGTTCGCGGACGACGTCGTGTCCCGCCACCGTCACTCGGCCTTTGTCAGGGCGAGTCAGAGTGGCCAGGACACGGACCGTGGTGCTCTTGCCCGCGCCGTTGGGGCCGAGCAATCCGTACACCATGCCCTCGGGCACGGTCAGGTCCAGTCCGGAAAGTGCGTGGGTGGTGCCGAATCTCTTGTGCACTCCCTCGGCGACGACCACGGCGTCACCGGTTGGTGTTGACATGAATTCCCCCTGAACTGGGTACAACGTACGCGGATAAGGTAGCCAATCGAGTGCACGATAGGCAACGAATTTCCGGTTGAGGGAGAACATGGCGTCGAACGGCGACTCGCCTCTGCTATCCCGGCTACGGCTGTGGACGTCGCGTCCTCGACCGGCACGCGGGCCTGCACCCGCCTACACACGGGAGCAGATCGCAGATACCGCCATCGCGATCGCCGACCTCGACGGCCTGGACGCGGTCACCATGCGCCGGGTCGCTACCGAGCTCGGTACCGGCGCGATGAGCCTGTACCGCTACGTCGAGAACAAGGAAGCGCTGCTCGAACTCGTCGCCGATCGGATGTACGCCCGGCACGAATGGCCCGAACTCACCGGTCGGTGGCGGCAAGACCTGCGGGAATTCGCCCGAGCTCACCGCCGCGCCCTGCTCGAGCGTCCGTGGCTGAAGCACGTGTGGAACGGAAGGGCCGTGGGACCGAACATCTTCCGGCACTTCGAACGGGCGGTGTCGGCCATGGACGGTCTCGGACTCGGCATAGAAGAAATGGTCGAGGCCGTTCTGCTCGTGCTCACCTGGGTCGACGGTTACACGCGACAGGAACTGGAAGTGTTGACCTACGTGTGTTCACCGAACGAGGAGGAGATCGGTCGAGAACTGAACGAGTACGTACAAGCGGTGGTGCACAACGGCGAACACCCGTATCTCGCACGCTTCGTCGACGAGGCGTTGTCCGCACAGTCTTCGCAGCGGTCCTCACAGTTTCCGCGCTTTGCCGCCGACGCGTGGTTCAACCGCGCACTCGACCGTGTTCTCGCCGGGATCGAGGCGACCCTACCGGCGGAAACGGGGACCGGGAAATGACCGAGGCCGGTGACCGGCGGCATACCGCTTCGCCACCGGCCGTCGACTCACTTTGCGTAGAGCTTCTCGATGGCGTCGGCGTAGTTCTTGCTGACCACGTTGCGCTTGAGCTTCATGCTCGGGGTCACCTCGCCACCCGCCTCGGTGAAGTCATTCGGCAGGATGACGAACTTCTTGATCGACTCGGCCTGGGACACCTGCTTGTTGGCTTCGTCCACGGCAGCCTGTACGGCCGCCTGCAGATCGGCGTCGTCGATGAGATCGGCCACCGTGGCGTTCTCCGGCTTGCCGTTCTGCGCCTTCCAGGTCGGGAAGAACTCCTCGTCGATCGTCACGAGAGCCCCGATGAACGGGCGCTGGTCGCCGACCACCATCGCCTGGCTGATGAGCGGGTTGGCCTTGAGAGCGTCTTCCAGACCCGAGGGGGCGACGTTCTTGCCGCCCGCCGTGACGATGATCTCCTTCTTCCGTCCGGTGATCTTGAGGAAGCCGTCCTCGTCGAGCTCGCCGAGGTCGCCGGTGCGGAACCAGCCGTCCTCCAAGGACTCGCGAGTGGCCTGCTCGTTGTTCCAGTAGGCGCTGAAGACGACGTCACCCTTGAGCAACACCTCGCCGTCCTCGGCGATGCGGACCGACGTGCCCGCCACCGGCCTGCCCACCGTGCCGACCTTGAAGGCCTCCTCGGTGTTGACGTTGGCCGCCGCTGTGGTCTCGGTGAGGCCGTAGCCTTCGAACACCGGAACACTGATGCCGCGGAAGAAGTGCGCAAGCCGTTCACCCAGCGGCGCGCCACCGGAAACGGCCGCGATGCAGCGGCCACCGAGTGCCGCCCGGAGTTTGGTGTAGACGAGCTTGTCGAACACGGCGTGCTTGAGTCGCAGGCCGAAGCCGATCCCGCCGGAGTCCCGAGCCTGGCTGTGGGCGACGGCGGTGGCCTCCGCCGCGTCGAAGATCTTGCCCTTGCCCTCGGAGTGGGCCTTGAGCTTCGCGGTGTTGTACACCTTCTCGAACACTCGCGGCACGGCGACGACGAAGGTGGGACGGAAGGTGCCGAGGTCGGCCACCAGGTTCTTGATGTCCGGAGTGTGGCCGAGGGTGACCCGCGAGGTGAACGCCGTCAGCGCGATCGCGCGGGCCAGGATGTGAGCCAGCGGCAGGAACAGCAGCATCGAGTTGCCCGGCTCCATGAGCCTGGGGAACGCCTTGATGTCGGCGCGGACCTCGGCGAGCAGGTTGCGATGGGTCAGCACGACGCCCTTGGGGCGGCCGGTGGTCCCGGAGGTGTAGACGATGGTGGCGATGTCGGCCGCGGCCAGGGAGCGGCGGCGGGTGTGCACCTCGTCGTCGGGGATGTCGACACCGAGTTCGGACAGCTGGTCGACGGCGGGTTTGTCGCCTTCGATCTGCCACAGGTGGGCGAGTTCCGGCAGGCGGTCCCGCACCGAGGAGACGGTCGCGGCGTGGTCGGCGGTCTCGACGATCACCGCTTTGGCCCCGGAGTCGGTGAGGATCCAATGGGCCTGTTCGGCGGAGGAGGTCTCGTAGATGGGTACGGTCACGCCGCCCGCGGCCCAGATCGCGAAATCGATCAGCGTCCACTCGTAGCGGGTCTTGGACATCAGGGCCACCCGGTCGCCGTGTCCGATACCGGCTTTGACGAGCCCTTTCGCTACGGCGAGAACCTGGGCGGCGAACTCCCGCGCGGTGATGTCGCGCCACGAACCGTCGAGCTGTCGACGGAAACTCACGGTGTCACCGAACCGCTCGGCGTTGACCCACACGACGTCCGACATGTTCTCGTCGTCGGCGACCGCAGCGATCGCGGGGGCGCTGTACTCGCGCACGTGAACCTCCGTGTTCGACAGATGTTACTCGCCGGTCAACCTAACTCCTAGTCGAGCATTTGGCTATGCCCGGGGGCTGTGGCATTCGCACGTCGTGCGATTCTGCACTCGTGTCCGCTACTGAAGACGCGCCCACTCTCGACATCGTTGACGAAACGTTTCTCGCAGTGCCGCCGAGTACGGTCGCGGCGGCGTTCGCTGACCCGCGATCATGGAGCCTGTACTGGCCCGACCTTGTACTGGAAGTTTACACCGACCGGGGTGACGAGGGGCTTCGCTGGACAGTGCGAGGTGCGCTGGTCGGGACGATGGAGGTATGGCTGGAACCCGTGCTCGACGGCACGATCCTGCACTACTTCCTGCGCGCGGACCCCACGGGACCGCGGCGCACGCCCCGCCAGCTGCGCGTCGAACGTGACCGTCGGGCCCGGGCTGCGAAAGCCATCGCTCTGGAGCTGAAGGACGTGCTCGAAGACGGCAGGGAACCCGGGGTGCCGCCCGGCGCGCACATCCAGAGTTAGGCTGTCAACCGTGCGGGTACATGTCGTCTCCGACGTGCACGGCAACGCTGAGGCGCTGTCTCGTGCGGGCGAGGGAGCGGACGCGCTGATCGTGCTCGGAGACCTGCTCGACTTCATCGACTACCACGATCACCGTGGTGGCGTCTTCGGTCGGTTGTTCGGCGAGGACAACGTCAGCACGTACGCGACCCTGCGGAGAACGGGCACGCGGGCCGAGATGAGGGCGTTCGTACAGTCGCTGTGGGAAAGCCTCGACGACCCGGCCGGTGCCGTCGACGAGGCCGTACGGGAGCAGTACGCGCGCCTGTTCCCGGCGATGACCGCGTCGGGGGTGCCGGTCTACGCCATTCCGGGCAACGTCGACGCGCCCGCGTTGTGGCCGGAATTCGTGCCGGACGGTGTTCGGACGGTGGACGGCGAAGTGGTCGAGATCGGTGGGCTGCGATTCGGGTTCGTCGGCGGAGCCGTGCTGCCCGAGGGCGTCACGCCACGAGCCAACGCGGTGTGGCGTCCTCACCTGATGACCCGCGAGGAGTTCGACGACCGTGTCGCCGAGCTGTCCGATATCGACGTACTGTGCAGTCACATCCCGCCCGCGATCCCCGAGCTCGCCTACGACGTGGTGTCACGCACGTTGGAGTCGGGGTCGCGGTCGCTGCTCGAACGGATTCGTGTCGAGCAACCGAGATGGTCGTTGTTCGGGCACGTCCACCAGCCGCTGACGGCGCGGTTCCGAGTGGGGTACACCGAGTGTCGCAACGTGGGCCACTTCCAACGGACGGCTGTTCCCTACGTGCTGCGCTGGTGAGGACGAGAAGACGGACCGCTAGGCTCTAGCATCATGGCGGAGCAGTCCACGCAGTCCATCGAGATCGAGTCCGCCCCGGACGACATCATGGCGGTCATCGCCGACCTACCGGCGTATCCGGAGTGGGCGAAAGCCGTCCGGCAGACCGAGATCCTCGCCACTGACGATGCGGGTCGACCCGCCGAGGTGCGTTTCACGCTCGACTCCGGGCCGGTCAAGGATGTCTACACCCTCGCTTACGACTGGGCCTACAACGGCCTGTCGGTGAGCTGGCATCTGGTGAAGGGCCAGATGCAGAAAGCGCAGCAGGGACGTTATCTGTTGGAGCCGCTCGGCCCGAACCGGACCAAGGTGACGTACACGCTGTCGGTGGAACTCGCGCTCCCCATGATCGGGCTGCTGCGCCGTAAGGCCGAGAAAATGATCATGGATACGGCTCTGCGAGAACTCAAGCGTCGGGTCGAAGGCCGGGACTAGCGTGCGCATACTGCTGTTCACCGGGAAAGGCGGCGTCGGCAAGACCACTCTCGCCGCCGCTACCGCCGCCTGCCTCGCACGTCGGGGGCGCAAAACGCTGATGGTGTCCACAGACCCGGCCCATTCGCTCGCCGACGCGGTCGGAAAGCCGTTGAACGACGAGCCTTCCGAGGTGGACGGTTTCCTGTACGGGGCGCAGGTGGACATGCGTAGCCTGGCCGACGGTGCCTGGAGCACGCTGCGTGAACAGCTACGGACCGTGTTCTCCGGACTCGGACTGGATCTGCTCGACGCCGAGGAGCTCACCATGCTCCCCGGTGTGGACGAGCTGCTGTCGCTGGGCGAGGTGCAACGTCTCGCCGACACCGGGCCGTGGGAGAACGTCGTCGTGGACTGCGGGCCCACGGCCGAGACATTGCGGCTGTTCGCCTTGCCCGAGGCGGTATCGGGGTATCTACGGAGGCTGCCGGCATGGCGTTCGGCGACCGCGACGGCGCGTTCGGCCGACCGTTTCGCCGCGTACGTCGAGTCGTTGCGGACGATGCTCACCGGCGAGGAGACCACCGTACGGTTGGTACTCACCCCCGAACGTGTCGTGGTCGCCGAGACCCGGCGCACGTTGACGTCTCTGGCCCTGCGGGGCATCACCGTCGACGGGGTGGTCGTCAATCGCATGATGCCGTCGGCCGGGCTGTGGCGCGGTGCCGCCGCGACGTGGCTGCGTACCCGGCGTGCACAGCAGGAACAGGTTCTCGCCGAGCTTCGTGAGGGCGGACTCGTCCCCGGCACGCTGCGCACCGTGGAGCACCGCGCGGTGGAGCCGGTGGGGATGGAGGCGTTGCTGGAGATCGCCGACGAGCTGTACGGCCAGGCCAGCCCGCTGGTGGGCGAGCCAGACACCGTGCCGTTGCTCGAAACCTCCGAGGAGGGGGACGGCGTACGACTCCGCATCGTGATGCCGCTCGCGAAGGACTCCGATGTCAAGCTCGCCCGGATCGACGACGACCTCGCCGTCACGGTCGACGGTTTCCGCAGGCTCATCGCGCTGCCCGAGCCGCTACGCGCCTACACACTGACAGGTGCCGAATCCGACGCGCGTGGATTACTGGTGCATCTGGAGAACCCGTTATGACCACCGACAACGGTACGGACGCCGCCCAACTCGCCGACGAGATCAGGCTTCTCGTGGACCTGGTGGTGGAGCGTGCCAGGCCCTGGCTCGAAAGTGTTTTTGAAGCTGGTCACGGCCACGGCCACGAGCACGTCGATACCGAGACCGACATTTCGTCCGGTGGTGAGAGTGACCAGTGGTGCCCGCTGTGCGCCGTGGTCGCTGTGTTCCGAGGCGAGCGAGTGGACGTCGTGGCACAGGTGCTGGAGCACATGACCCGACTGTTGGGGTTGTTACGAGCCGTGCTCGCGGATCGGTGGGCGCCGGAGGACGGCATCCACATGCCCGGCTTTCGTCCATCGCCGAGCACACCGAGATCCGACGAGCGCCGCGGCGGTCGCGTGCAGCACGTGATGGTCCGGCCTCGAAGTCAATGGGAACCCGATGCTCGCGATCGGAGTTGATGTCGGGGGCACCAGTGTGCGGGCCGGTGTCGTCGACGAGCAGGGGGGTGTGATCGACTCCGCTTGCGTCGCCACCCCGGGTGCAGAGGACGCCTTGGAGGACGCCATCACCACGGTGGTGGACGAACTGAGGAGGCGGCACACGGTCGAGGCCGTGGGGCTGGCTGTGGCGGGGTTCGTGCGGCCGGATCGGCGATCGGTGCTGTTCGCGCCGCACCTGCCGTGGCGAGCGGCGCCGGTGGCCGACAGGATGTCGGCGCGCCTTGGCGTGCCGGTGACGCTGGAGCACGACGCCAATGCCGCCGCTGTCGGTGAGCACCGCTTCGGGGCGGCGCGTGGTGCGAACGTGGCGTTGCTGTTGGCGCTCGGCACCGGCATCGGTGCCGGACTGTTGCTCGGTGGGGAGGTCTTTCGCGGCGCACACGGCGTGGCGCCCGAACTGGGGCATATACGAGTGGTACCGAACGGTCGTCCCTGTCCCTGCGGTCGTCACGGTTGTTGGGAGCGTTACTGCAGTGGTACGGCTCTCGCGGCCACAGCCATCGAACTCCTCGCGCGCTGGCCCGCGAGGCCGTCGACACTGAGACAGGAGGTCGCCGATCCCGCGGCGATGACCGGGCTGCGTGTGGCCCGGGCGGCACGGGAGGGGGACGCGGTGGCGCGGGAGGCGCTCGCCGACCTCGCCCGGTGGCTCGGGGAAGGTCTGGCGCTCATCGCCGATGTCTACGACCCCGAGATCGTCGTTCTCGCGGGAGGCGTGGCGGAGTCGTCGCCGTTGTTCGCCGACGAGGCGCGGGAGCACTACGCCAGGGTCGTCACCGGAGCCGGACACCGGCCGCTCGCTCGCATCCGTACCTCGCAACTCAGTGACGCGACAGCGATTGTCGGCGCGGCTACCCTGGCCGTCGAGCGGATGGCCAGACAGGCCTGACAGACCTTTCCCGAGAGTACTTCCGCGCTGCTCCGGTGCTGCGCCGCCGTATCACGCGGAGAGCCGGTGTCACGGGGTAGTGCGACGCCGAAACGTCGCTAGAGTGGGCGAATGCTGCTCGGTGAAGGCGAGGGGTTCGTCAGCTGCGCGTGTGGACGACGACATTGGGGGCCGTACGGAGCGGCCGGACTGCTGTTGGTCGACCCCCTGCGAGGGGTGCTGTTGCAACACCGGGCTGTGTGGACGCATCACGGCAGTACGTGGGCGTTGCCCGGTGGTGCGGTGCTGCCGGGGGAGACCCCCGCCGACGCCGCCATCCGTGAGACCGAGGAAGAGACCACCGTTCCGTCCGAGGCCGTGCGCGTCCTCGCCTCGTGTGTCGAGGACCACGGCACATGGTGCTACACCACCGTGCTCGCCACCGTCCGGAACGCGGTGGAAGCGCGCGTGGCGAACGGTGAGAGCACGGCCCTGCACTGGGTGCCGCCCGACGAGGTCGAGGGGTATCGGCTGCATCATGATTTCGCGGCCGCCTGGCCCCTGCTGCGAGAACAACTGGGCAGGGAACTCGTCCTGGTCGTCGACGCGGCCAACGTGATCGGTGCTCGTCCGGACGGCTGGTGGCGGGACAGGGCGGGGGCCGTCGCACGGCTACGCGACCGGCTCGCTGTCCTGTCGCGTGTCGGTGTTGCCGCACATCGGGTCGGCCTCGACCTGGAACGGCGTTGGTGCTGGTGGCCGCGCGTGGTGTTGGTGACCGAGGGAAAGGCCCGCCACGTCGACGAGGTAGAGGGTGTGGAGATCGTGGCCGCGCCGGGGGAGGGCGACGACACGCTCGTCGAGACGGTCGCGGACCTGCGGTCGAGTCGGCCCCGGGATCACGTCGTGGTCGTCACCGCCGACCGCGAACTACGCCGCCGGGCAGGCGAACACGGGAGCGCTTTCCTGGGGCCCACCGAGTTGTGGCGGCTGTTCGACGAGTCGGCGGCACAGACTCCGAAACCGCAAGGCTGAAGCGGGCTCAGACCTGGGCACCGTTGGTGGGGTCCGCGCCGTCCGGGGGCCCCTGCCTGACCCGCAGCAGGGCCAGCGCGATGCCGGTGGCCAGCGAAAGCATCCCCAGCGGCAAGGCGACCGAACGGCTCAGCCCGATCAACCCCGGGCCGAGAAGCAGCAGCAGTCCCACCACGAAGAACAGCAGCACGACGATCGCGCCCTTGCGGGGGCGCGGCAGTGGTGGCGGTTCCGGAGGAACGAAGTGTTCGTCGTCGTCGGCATCGGTGGGGTCATCGCCGAGTAGTGTGTCCTCCCAGTTGGTCTCCGACTCGCGCCAGCCCGAGCGGGTGTCGTGGTCACGGGGGTTGCGCAACCGTGTCTGTCCGTGATCGCCTGTGTCGTCGTCCGGAGCGTCGGCGTCGATCACGCGATCGTCGGTATCCGTGCCGAACCCCTCCGCCTTCAGCCCCGCCACGATCTTGGCGAACGTGGCGTCGACATCCTCGGGTCCGTCCGTTCCTGATGCTCTGTTCATCGGGCACCAACCTGTCTGACGGAGTCGACGAACTCCACACTGCGCCGAAACAGCAACGGTGCGTCGTTGTCGAGCGTGGCCACGTGGTAGCTGTGGTGAAGCACTACCTCGCGCAGGTCCTCACTACGCACATTCTCGGCTACCACGGTGGCGTTGACACCTTCCACGATGTGATCGACAGCTGAGCTGGCGAGTAGCAGCGGCTGGGTCACCCGGGGCAGGTCACGGCGCACCAGCGTCCACAGCCGGGACAGGCTCGCCAGCGCACGTACGGGGGTGCGGTCGTAGGCGAGTTCCACGGCTCCGGGTTTGGCGATGTCGCCTCCCAGTCCTTTCGCCGACGGCAGTACCGGTGCCAGCAGGGCGGCCAACTTGGCATCGAGCCTGCGGGTGAGCACCGACGGGTTCACCAGTACCAGACCGCGCACGGCGTCACCGAGATCCTCGGCCAGCCGCAGCGCGAGAGTGCCGCCCATCGACAGGCCGAACACGAACACCGATTCGCATCGACGGCTGAGTTCGGCGAACTCGCCGCGTAGACAGCCGTACCAGTCCGGCCATCGGGTGCGATTGCACTCCTGCCAGCTGGTGCCGTGCCCCGGCAGCCGGGGACAACGCACGGTGAAACCGGCCTCGGCCAGATACTCGCCCCACGGACGCATGGTCGCCGGTGTGCTGGTGAAGCCGTGGCACAACAGCACCCCCACCTCGGGAGAGCCGTCGTGGACGAAGGGTTCAGCGCCGGCGAACACAGGCATGCCCGGTCATCCTCCCGTCGAGCCGCATCATCCTATGTTCGCACGACTTACCGCCATTGGAACGTGACCGGGTGGAACCGCTACGGAGAGAAACGGAGGAGGCCGAATAGGGTGCTGAAGCGAGACCGGGTGTGACCTCGCTCCCGATGTGGGTACTCGAAAGTAGAGGCCTGTTGTGTGCCCGTACCGCGGCTTCGTACGCTGGTCCGTCGGTCGGCATTCGTTTTCCGCAGAGGAGGACCGAGAAGCAGTGCTGTATTGGTTGATGAAGTACGTACTGCTGGGCCCGCTGTTGCGCGCGTTCTGGCCGACCAAGGTGACCGGGGTGGAGAACGTGCCCGCCGAGGGCGGCGCCATCCTCGCCAGCAATCACCTGGCCGTGGCCGACTCGTTCTTCATGCCGCTCCATGTGTCGAGGCGGGTCACCTTCCCCGCCAAACAGGAGTACTTCACCGAACCCGGCATCAAGGGTCGGTTGAAGAAGTGGTTCTTCACCGGCGCGGGCCAGTTCCCCATCGACCGGTCGGGTGGCACGGCCGCGCAGGCCGCCATCGATACCGCCGTACGTCTGCTGCGGGAGGGGCACCTGCTCGGCATCTACCCCGAGGGCACACGTTCGCCCGACGGCCGGTTGTACAAGGGCAAGACCGGGGTCGCCAGGATCGCGTTGGAGGCCAGGGTCCCCGTCATCCCGGTGGCCATGGTCGGTACCGACCGAGTCAACCCGATCGGTTCCCGGATGTGGTGGCCGCGCAGGTTGGAGATCCGCTTCGGTGAGCCACTGGACTTCTCTCGCTACGAGGGGCTGGCGGGTGACCGGTTCGTCGAGCGCTCCATCACCGACGAGATCATGTACGCGCTGATGGAACTGAGCGGGCAGGAGTACGTCGACATCTACGCCGCGAGGGCGAAGGAACTCATCGCCGCCGAGGAGGCGGGGCTGCGGCCCACCGTGCCCGTACAGGCCGACGCGCGCGACGCCACTCGGCTGCCCGAGTCACAGGCCGGCTGATCGGAAGCGACAGGCGGCGTCCAGGACCGATGAGGCCGTCGAGTACCGTGCCCGGCGTGCGGTTTTTCTACGACACCGAGTTCATCGAGGACGGCGTGACCATCGACCTGGTCTCCATAGGTGTCGTGGACGAGTCCGGACGCGAGTTCTACGCGGTGTCCACGGAGTTCGACCCGGCGAAGGCGGGGCCGTGGGTCCGTGAGCACGTGCTGTCGAAGCTCCCGTCGCCCTCGGATCCGGCGTGGCGTAGCCGGGAACGCATTCGTACCGACCTGCTCGATTTCTTCGGCCGTCCTCGCGACGGCATCGAGCTGTGGGCTTGGTACGCCGCCTACGACCACGTGGCCCTGGCCCAGTTGTGGGGGCCGATGCCGTCGATGCCGCGCCGACTCCCACGGTTCACCCGTGACCTGCGGCAGCGCTGGGAGGACGTGGGGCGGCCGAAACTGCCTCCGCCATCCAGCGATGCCCACGACGCCCTCGCCGATGCGCGCCACAATCTTCACCGCTGGCAGGTCATAGAAGCCGCCCGCCAGGACCTCGCCCGGCGGTGCGGCTTCCCGGCCGGCTGAAGCGTCCGGCTTCAGCCCTGCCTGCGGGCCCTCACCGCTGAAGCGAGTTCGTCCAGCAGAGTGGCCGTGGTGGACCAGTCGAGGCAGGCGTCGGTGATGCTGCGGCCGTAGTCGAGTTCGTCGCGACGCCCGAGCGTGAGGTCCTGTCGTCCCTCTTCGAGGAAACTCTCCATCATGAGTCCGACGATGCCGTGCTCACCCGCCGCTATCCGGTCGACGAGTTCACGTACCACGGCCGCCTGCCGCACGTGATCCTTACGGCTGTTGCCGTGGCTGGCGTCGACCATCACTCGCTCGGGCAGCCCGGAGTCGCGCAGTCGGGACAATGTGTCGGACACCGTCCGAGCATCGTAGTTGGGTCCGGACGAGCCGCCGCGGAGAATGACGTGGCAGTCGGGGTTGCCCGAGGTCGTCACCAGTGCCGCCAGGCCGTCGGCGTTGATTCCGGGGAACACGTGACTCGCCGAGGCCGCTCGCACGGCGTCCACCGCCACCTGGACGTCCCCCTCGGTGGAGTTCTTGATGCCGACGGGCATGGACAGTGCGCTGCACAGCTGACGATGCACCTGGCTCGCCGCGGTTCGTGCCCCGATGGAGCCCCAGGTGACGGTGTCGGCGATGTACTGCGGGGTGATCGGGTCGAGGAACTCGCAGCCCACCGGCAGTCCGAGCGCCGAGATGTCCAACAGCAACTGCCGGGCCAGGCGAAGTCCCTTGTTGACCGCGTAGGTGCCGTCGAGGTCGGGGTCGTTGATCAGGCCTTTCCAGCCGAGAGTGGTGCGGGGCTTCTCGAAGTAGACGCGCATGACGATGCACAGCGCGTCCGAGACCCGCTCCGCGTGCTCGGACAGTAGACGGGCGTAGTGCAGGGCGGCCTCCGGGTCGTGCACGGAGCACGGCCCGACCACGACGAGGAGACGGTCGTCCCGCCCGTCGAGGATGTCCACGGTGTCCCGCCTACCGAGAGTGACGGTCTTGGCGACCCCCGGGTCGATGGGGTGTTCGGAACGCAGTAGCGCGGGAGAGAGAAGTGGACTCATGCGTGCTGTGCGGCGGTTGTCCAACGCGGTCAGTGGATCGGATGCCCCGACGGTATCGACCGTGTTGGTGGCGGTATCGGCAGAGGCGTGGTTCGGCATTTCGGCTTCCTTTCCGCAAGCCGCCTCGCCGAGCTGCACAGCCGTCGAGCCGGCTTGTCGTCCGGCTCGAGGGTGGTCGATGGTCAGCGCAGGTTCTCGCCGACCGACCCACCTCGGGCCGGCCCGCTAAACCAGAAATAGAAGACGCGCTGCACGAGGGCGAGTGTAGCAGGGACGCGTCGCTGCACCGATCAAGCATGGTGCGGGCTACTCTACGGCGGGAAAAGTGTGACGTAGAACAAACTGAAAGGCGCAGATGATGCGAGTCGGTGTGCTGACCGGCGGTGGTGATTGCCCGGGGTTGAACGCGGTGATCCGCGCGATCGTCCGCAAGGGCATCGAGGTGCACGGCTGGGAGGTCTACGGCTTTCGTGACGGCTGGCGTGGGCCACTCACCGGGCAAGGCACGTGGCTGTCCTGCGATGACGTCGAGGGCATCCTCACCCGTGGTGGCACGATTCTCGGTTCCTCCCGCACGAACCCGTACTCCGACGACGGCGGCGCCGAGGCCATCAAGCGCGTCCTGTCGGATGAGGGCATCGATGCCCTCATCGCCATCGGAGGAGAGGACACGCTGGGTGTGGCCAGGCGGTTGAACGACGACGGGGTGAAAGTGGTCGGCGTGCCGAAGACGATCGACAACGATCTCGGTGCCACCGATTACACCTTCGGGTTCGACACCGCGGTCCACATCGCGACAGAAGCCATCGACCGACTCCACACCACCGCCGAATCGCACCACAGGGCGCTCGTCGTCGAGGTGATGGGCAGGCACGCGGGCTGGATCGCGTTGCACTCGGGCCTCGCGGGCGGGGCCAGCGTCATCCTCGTTCCCGAGCGGCCGTTCTCGGTGGACAAGGTCGTCGGCTGGGTCGAGCGCCGGTTCGAACGTGAATACGCCCCGATCATCGTCGTGGCCGAGGGCGCACTGCCGGAAGGCGGTGCCGAGGTGCTGCAAAGCGGCGAGAAGGACGCGTTCGGCCATGTCCGGCTCGGCGGTGTGGGTATGTGGTTGGCCGACGAGATCTCCTCTCGCACAGGAAGGGAGGCGCGGGCGGTGGTGCTCGGACACACGCAGCGCGGCGGTACGCCGACCGCCTACGACCGAGTGCTGGCCACGCGCTTCGGTCTGCATGCCGTGGATGCCGTGGCCGACGGCGACTTCGGTGTGATGGTGGCGTTGCAGGGCACCGACATCGTGCGGGCCAAATTGACGGAGGCCACTGAGGAGCTGAAGACCGTGCCGCTGGATCGCTATGCGGAGGCGGAGGTCTTCTTCGGCTGAGCGCCACGTTCGTCCTGATCATCACGCGCGGCCACCGGGGTGAACCCGGTGGCCGCACCTTCATCGTGACCAAGCGTGTCGTGTCCAATGACCCAATGTCACCTCCGGCTGCTGTAGGTCCGTTTCGGGTTCGCTGATTCGAGTGACCGATCGGCTTTGTCGCGGTACATTCCGCACACTCAGCGATGGAGGTGAGTGATGGCTCAGACCATGGGCGTTGAGCCCGGGACCGCGGGCCCCGACACAGCGGCGGGACGCAGACATTGGATCGGGATGGCACTGGGACCCGTTCTCGCTGTGGTCGCCTTCCTGCTGCTGCCTGACAGTCTCTCCACCGACGGCAAGATCACGGCCGCCGTCGCGGCGCTCATGGCGGTGTGGTGGGTCACGGAAGCTCTCCCCTTGGCCGCTACCGCGTTGCTGCCGTTGGTGCTGTTCCCGTTCCTCGGCGTGAATGACATCGGGGATGCGGCGGCGCCCTACGCCGACGACGTGATCTTCCTGTTCATGGGTGGGTTCATGATCGCGCTGGCGATGCAGCGGTGGAACCTGCACAAGCGCATCGCTCTGCGCACGGTGCTCATGGTGGGAACGAAGCCGGTGCTGTTGGTGGCCGGATTCATGATCGCGACGGGCTTCATCAGCATGTGGGTGAGCAACACCGCCACCGCCATGATGATGATGCCCATCGGGTTGTCGGTGCTGGGACTCGTTTCCCGGCTCGGCGACGGCAAGGGGGACGCGAACTTCGCGACGGCACTGATGCTCGGTATCGCCTACGCGGCGTCGATCGGCTCGCTGGCCACGATCATCGGTACTCCGCCGAACACGCTTCTCGTGGGCTACCTGGAGGAGAACTTCGACATCACCATCGGTTTCGGCGAGTGGATGCTTTTCGGTCTTCCCATCGCCGTGGTTTTCCTGGTGCTCGCATGGGTGGTGCTGACCCAGTTGGTGTTCCGGCCGAGGCTGAAGTCGCTTCCCGGAGGGCGGGAGCTGATCCGCGAGCAACTCGACGACCTGGGATCGATGAGTCGGGGCGAGGTGAACGCGCTGATCGTGTTTGTCCTGGCCGCGTTGTCGTGGGTCACCATCCCCACGCTCGCCAGCATCGACGCCGTCGCCTCCGCCGCGCCGTGGCTCGACGGCATCTCCGACGCGGGCATCGCGATCGCCGCGGCGCTTCTGTTGTTCATACTCCCCGTGGACCGGCGCCGGGGGGTTCGGACACTCGACTGGGACACGGCCAAGGGGTTGCCGTGGGGCATCCTGCTGCTGTTCGGCGGTGGCCTGAGTCTGTCGAGTCACTTCACCGAGACGGGACTGAGCGAGTGGATCGGTGAGCAGGTCGGTGGGCTGAGCGCACTCCCTGCCATCGTGCTGGTGGCGATCGTCGTGTTGCTCGTGCTCCTGTTGACCGAGCTGACCAGTAACACCGCGACCGCGGCGGCGTTCCTGCCGATCCTTGGTGGGGTGGCGGTGGGGCTGGGTTACGGGCCGATGGTGCTGGCCGTCCCCGCCGCTCTCGCCGCGACCTCCGCGTTCATGCTGCCCGTGGGGACGCCTCCGAACGCCATCGTGTTCGGTACCGGGCACGTCACGATCGGCCAGATGGTCAAGGGCGGTGTGTGGCTCAACGTGGCCGGGCTGGTGATCGTGACCCTCGGGTCGTACACGTTGGGCGCCTGGGTCCTGGGCCTGGCGTACTGACGCGTGCCGGGCGGGCCACGTGGCCCGCCCGGCGGTCGTAAGACGTGCCCGATCCCGGAATCGGTGCAACCTACCCGGATGTAGCGGCTAGGCTGTTTGGGTGTGAGTAGACGAGCGAAAATTGTATGCACCCTCGGCCCGGCTACGGCGACGGCGGACAAGGTCCGAGCGCTCGTCGACGCGGGTATGGACGTGGCGAGGATGAACTTCAGCCACGGCAGTCACGGTGATCACAAGCAGGTCTACGACTTGATCAGGGCCGCTTCGGCGGAGTCCGGGCGAGCGGTGGGTATCCTCGCCGACCTGCAGGGCCCGAAGATCCGGTTGGGCACGTTCGCGGGTGGTCCCGTGGAGTGGCGCACCGGCGACGCCGTGCGCATCACGGTGGAGGACGTCGCCGGGACCCACGAGCGTGTCTCCACCACTTACAAGGGCCTGGCCAAGGACGCCAAGCCAGGGGATCGTCTGCTCGTCGACGACGGCAAGGTCGGGCTCGTGGTCGAAAGCGTCGAGGGCCCCGACGTCGTGTGCGAGGTCACCGAGGGCGGGCCGGTCAGCAACAACAAGGGTGTGTCGCTTCCCGGCATGGACATCTCGGTTCCTGCGCTCTCCGAAAAGGACATCCAGGACCTGGAGTTCGCTCTCGAGCTGGGCGTGGATTTCGTGGCGCTGTCCTTCGTCCGCTCGCCCGCCGACATCGACCTTGTGCACCAGGTGATGGACCGGGTGGGCAAGGGCCGTGTGCCGGTGATCGCGAAGCTGGAGAAGCCGGAGGCCGTGGCCAACCTGGAAGCGATCGTGCTCGCTTTCGACGGCCTCATGGTGGCGCGCGGTGATTTGGGCGTGGAGCTGCCGCTGGAGAAGGTCCCGCTGGTGCAGAAGCGCGCTATCCAGATCGCGCGCGAGAACGCCAAGCCAGTGATCGTGGCTACCCAGATGCTCGACTCGATGATCAACAACTCGCGACCGACGAGGGCGGAGGCGTCCGATGTCGCCAACGCGGTGCTCGACGGTGCCGACGCCGTGATGCTTTCCGGCGAGACGAGTGTCGGCCGGTACCCGATCGAGACCGTACAGACCATGAGCCGCATCGTGCAGGCGGTGGAGGCGGACATGCCGTCGGTGCCGCCGTTGAGTCACGTGCCCCGCACCAAGCGCGGTGTCATCTCCTACGCCGCGCGTGACATCGGGGAACGGCTCAACGCCAAGGCGCTGGTGGCGTTCACGCAATCCGGCGACACGGTCCGCAGGCTCGCACGGCTCCACACCCGGCTGCCCCTGCTGGCGTTCACACCGTTGGAAAGCGTGCGCAGGCAGCTCTCCATGACTTGGGGAACCACCGCGCGCCTGGTCGACCAGGTGGATTCCACCGACCGCATGATCGAGCAGGTGGACCACGCGATGTTGGACACCGGGCGGTACGAACGTGGTGACCTGGTGGTCATCGTCGCCGGATCGCCGCCGGGGACCGTCGGCTCCACCAACCTCATCCGAGTGCACCGGCTGGGTGAAGACGATCTCTCCTGAGACCCGGTGCGGTGGCGCCGCCGGCGATACGGTGTTGAATCACGGGTATGACTGAGTCGGCAAGGGAGGCTGCGTTCGCGCTCGATACCGACGGTGATGCCGAGGGACAGCCTGTGCTCGACAGGCTGATCAGCCTGTTGGACCTCGAGAAGATCGAGGAGAACATCTACCGGGGTGTGAGTCCACCGCGTTCGTCGACCCGCGTGTTCGGTGGTCAGGTCGCAGGGCAGGCCTTGGTGGCGGCGGGACGCACAGTGCCGAGTGAACGTGGCGTGCACTCATTGCATGCCTACTTCATCCGGCCGGGTGATCCGAAGGTGCCGATCATCTACGAGGTGGACCGTATCCGGGACGGCCGGTCGTTCACCACGCGCCGAGTGGTGGCGATCCAACACGGCAAGGCGATCTTCTCGCTGTCCGCGTCGTTCCAGGTGGTCGAACCTGGTGTCGAACACACCGAGTCGATGCCCGATGTGCCCGATCCCGAGTCGCTGCCCACGCTGGCCGAACGGGCGATGGGATACGAGGACAGGCTCGCCCTGCGCGCGCAGCCACGGCCGTTGGACATTCGCTATGTCAACGACCCGCCGTGGGTGACCAGGGAGACGGATTCCACGCCCGAGCGTAACCAGGTGTGGATGAGGGCCGACGGAACTCTCCCGGACGATCCTTTGCTGCACGTGTGTGTCCTGACGTATGCGTCCGACCTGACGTTGCTGGACTCCACGCTGGCACGGCACGGTGTGTACTGGGATTTCGATCGGGTGCTCGGAGCGAGTCTCGACCACGCGTTGTGGTTCCACCGGCCGTTCCGCGCCGACGAATGGTTCCTGTACGACAGTGACTCGCCGACAGCGTCGAACGCCCGTGCGCTGGCGACGGGACGACTGTTCTCTCGTGACGGCACGTATATCGCCACCGTGGTGCAGGAAGGACTGATCCGCCTGTTGTGAGCCGCCACGGCTCACAGTGGAACGGTTTCAGGGCAGGGAGTAGTACATGCGTTCGCGGGGCCGGTGATGCGAGGCGCCATCCGGCGTCCTCGCCACCGGCTCGTCGGGTACAAGAGCGACTTGAGCCGCGAGGTAAGCCCGGCAGGGTAGGGGTCCGCGCCTACGGGCGAACGGCTTGCGTCTGCCGTGACAGAGAGTGCAGTGGCCACTGGCGTCGGGGCGGTGCTCGGCCAGTACTGTGCGCAGCGCGCCGGCCAGAAGAGTGACACTGAGACTGTCGAGTTCGTCCTGGATTTCGGGTGAGGTCGTATATGCCGAGTGCGTGATTTCGTCGAGTCTACGATGCACGCTTTCCTGTAACGGAGTGACGAAAAGATCGCGCCCGGCCACCTGTTCTCCCGATTATTTGTGTTACGGAACGATCGTTGGTCTGTCGAGCATGAGCGAGCATACAACCATCTCGTGCAAATTGCAGTCCATCGATCGGGGAATCCGTGTCTACGGTCGGTTGTCCACGCCCGATCCGGTTGCCCGTCCTGGTTAGATATGCGCGGGTGAGCAACCGGAGGTGGATCATGACGCGAGGCCACGGCCCGACCGTACGGCGACGCAGGCTAGCGGGCGAGTTACGGCGGCTCCGGGAGAAAGCTGCGCTCACCATCGATGAGGTGGGCGAGAAGCTGGAGTGCTCGGCGTCGAAGATCAGTCGCATCGAGACGGGCCATGTAGGGGTGACCCCCCGCGACGCCCGTGACCTGCTGGCGCTGTACGGCGTGCACGGAGACGAGCAGGAGGCGTTGGTCCAACTTGCCCGGGAGGCTCGAAAACGTGGCTGGTGGCACGCTTACAACGAGGTCTTCACGGGCGCTTTCGTGGGCTTGGAGGCCGACGCCAGCTCGCTGCGGGCGTTTCAGGCATTGCTGGTCCCGGGTCTGTTGCAGACCGAACGGTACGCGTATGCGGTGATCAGGGCGATGCGGCCCGGCGCCGTGGACTCCGAGATCGAACGCAGGGTCGCGGCGAGGATGGCGCGTCAACGGCTGTTGCGGGACCCGAATCCGCCCGAGTATTGGGCCATCATCGACGAGGCGGTGTTGCACCGGGTCGTCGGTAGTCGAGAGGTGATGGCCGAACAGTTCACTCAAATGAGTGAAATTGCCCGGCTTCCTCACGTCACTATCCAGGTGGTCCCCTTCGAAGCGGGCGCTCATTCAGGGATGGAAGGTCCCTTTCTGATTCTGGGATTTCCCGAGATGGCGGACCCCGACGTGGTTTATGTGGACAGCACCAACAGCGGCTTCTATCTCGAATTGGAATCCGACGTGCGTCGGTACTCCTTGATGTTCGATCATTTGCGGGCTGCCGCGCTCAAACCGGAAGATTCCATCGAGGCAATCACCGGGGCGGCACGGCGGTTCGCCAAGTGACATCAACTTTTCGACCGAATTGACTAAGGAGTAGGGATGGTGGCCGACACGGACCTGGCAGGGCTCCACTGGCGCAAGAGCAGCTACAGCGGTGGCGGCAACGACTGTGTCGAGATCGCTTTCACCAACGACGGTGCTGCCGTGCGTGATTCCAAGAACCCAGACGGCGGTGTCTTGAGGCTGTCGGGACGGGAATGGGACGCTCTGCTGGCCGCCGCACGGGCCGGCGCGCTCGACCTGCGCTGAAAATCGAACGACGTGCGAGCGCTCGGCTCCCTGCCCGACCGGTGCTGGACCGGGGGCACGGAGCCGAGCCACGTCGCAGTCGAGGTGATCACGCGGAACGGTCTCGACGGGGCCGGCGAAGACCGAGATGCCGACGGGAAGGCCCCGCGGCCCGGCGGAGAACACTCAGCGGCCGGGCAGCCTCCGCAACACGCGCAGCCCCGCGGTCAATGCTTTGGCCCACAGCGTCGGGGGAACACCACGCGCCGGACGCAACCTCAGTCCACGCTGGACGGCGATCGACTGCGATTCGGTGTACTTCAGCAGCCCGTCGGACCCGTTGCGTCGTCCGACACCGGAATCCTTCATGCCGCCCATCGGCACACCCACGGTGCCGAAGGTGGCGGCGTAGCCCTCGTTGATGTTGACGGTCCCCGCCTTCAGCCGAGTGGCGATCTCCTGCGCACGACGCGTGTCGCGGGACCAAACGCTGGCGTTGAGCCCGAACGGAGTGTCGTTGGCCAGTTCGACCGCCTCGTCGACATCGGCGTAGTCGTAGACGGAGACGACCGGCCCGAACGTCTCGTCGGCGAACAGCGTCGAGCGGTCGGTGACGCCGGTGAGGATGGTCGGCTCGTAGAACAACGGGCCGACGTCGGGCCGGGCTCGGCCCCCGGTGACCACGGTGACACCGTGTGCCCGAGCGTCCTCGACGTGCTCCGACACCGCCCGCAGTTGCTCGACCGTGGTCAACGATCCCATCCCGGCGTGGTAGTCGAGTGACGCGCCGAGCCGTAGGGCGCGGGTCCGCTCGGCGAATTCGGTGAGGAACCGGTCACGGATGCTGTTGTGGACATAGATCCTCTCCACGGACACACACAGCTGCCCGGCCGACGAGAAGCATGCTGCGACGGCGCCTGCCGCGGCTTTGGATACATCGGCGTCGGGTAACACGATCATCGGGTTCTTGCCGCCGAGTTCGAGCGAGTAGTCGGTGAGTCGCTTCGCGATGGTGGAGGCGAGCCTCTTGCCCGTGGGCGTGGAACCGGTGAAGCAGACGTAGTCCGACTCCTCGACGAGGGCGTCACCGATCACCGAGCCACGGCCGAGCACGATCTGCCACGCATCGTGCGGTAGGCCCGCGCGTTCGGCGAGCTCGTGCAGCCACAAGGCCGACAGCGCTGTCTGGTTGTCCGGTTTCTGCACCACGGTGTTGCCCGCGACCAGTGCGGGCAACACGTCCATCGCGGTCAACGCGAGCGGATAGTTCCACGGTGAGATGACCCCGACGACGCCTCGGGGATGGCGAGTGTGCGTAGCGCGGGTGAGAAGGGGGAGTACGCCGGGTGCGCGGCGTGGCGCGAGCAGACGAGCGCTGTGTTTGCCGTAGTAGGCGGCCACGAGGGCGGTCGCGCTAATCTCGTCGAAGGCGTCGAGCCGTGCCTTGCCCGATTCGACCTGTATCAGGTCCAGACCCTCGTCCTGGTGGGCGAGTACGAGTTCGTGCAGTCGCAACAGGATTCGTTGCCGTTCGGCCACGCTCGTGGCGGCCCACGACGGTTGGGCCTTTCGGGCACGGGCGAAGGAGGCGCGGGTGATGTTGTCTGTCGCCTGGGGGAGGACGGCTGTGGGTCGTCCGGTGAACGGCGCGGTCATCGTCACCGATTCGATGCCGGGCCCGGTCGTCACCCTCTTGAGGAGGGCTTCGGCTCGCGCGGTGGGGGGAGCACCGACGACCCCTCCGATCGTGTCGGGGTCTTGCTCCCGCGTCGCTGTGGCCGCAGCCAACGTGCTGGTCATGACGCCTCCGAGAACCGCCTTGCTACTCCAGAGTAATTCCCTGGAGTGAAGCATACCGTCGGTATGGAAGACAAGAACACCGTCGCGAGGCGGGTGAACACACCAGGTCTGGAAGGGCAACGGATTCGCGGAGTTCGACCGGAACAGAGCGGTGTCCGATGGGGCTCTGTGATCACGCGCGGAGCGTGGCCGCGATGCGCTTCCACTCGTTCAGCAACAGCTCACGCCGCTGTGGATCCCCTCCGAGCTCGGCGTCGAGCGCGAGCCCTCGGGCCAGATTCACCGTCAGCCAGAACAGGGTTTCCAGGCGCTCTCTCGGCACGTCGTCCATGAGGGCTGCGAGCCGATCCAGTGTCGCTCGGCCGAGCGCCTTGTCCACCGGTCGCATCGCGGCTCGCAGGGCGGGATCGGTGCGTGCCGCGACCCACAATTCCGTCGTCGCCGTGGCCAGCGTTCCCGAGTACGACTGCCACAGCAGGTCCACCAGCGCCGCCACGCGGCCCCGTCCGGGTGGCAGTTGGCCCTCCCGTGGCGTGTTGCGTTCGGCCAGTTTCGTCGTCAGATGCGCCACCGCGGCGGCCATCAGTTCCGCCTTGTCCGAGAAATGGTGCTGAGCCGCGCCTTTGGACACCCCGGCTCGCGCGCAGATCTCCTGCATCGACGTGCGTGCGTGGCCGAGCTCCACGAGGCAGTCGATGGTGGCGTCGAGCAGGGCGGTCCGCGTCTGAGCACTCCGCTCGGCCTGCGTGCGGTGCCTGCGTTCCGTCATGGTCGCCCGACTCCTTTACCGGAGGACGATTCCGGCGTACATTCCAGGCGTAACTTACCTTCCGAGCGTAATGTTTTCTACCCGGAGGAGCGCCGGTGCCGCTGCAGACTCGTCGAAGCCCGTGGATAACCGAGGAACTGGACGACTTTCGGGATCTCGCCAGGACGTTCTGTCGCAACGAGCTCACGCCACACCAACAGCGGTGGGCGGACCAGAAGCAGATCGACCGGGAGGTGTGGACCAAGGCGGGCGAGGTCGGACTGCTCGCCTTGTCCATTCCGGAGGAGTACGGAGGCGGCGGGGGTACGTTCGCCCACGAAGCGGTGCTGTACGAGGAACAGGCCCGCAGCGGTGACAGCGCGTGGGGCGTGTCCGTGCACAACGGCATCGTGGCGCACTACCTGCTCGCCTACGCTTCCGAGGGGAAGAAACGGGAGTGGCTGCCCAAACTCGCCAGTGGCGAATACGTGGGTGCCATCGCGATGACCGAGCCCGGCACCGGGTCCGACCTGCAGGGAATCACCACCCGGGCTGTGCGCGACGGTGACCACTACGTCCTCAACGGCGCGAAGACGTTCATCACCAACGGAGCGCTGGCCGATCTCGTCGTCGTGGCCGTCAAGACCGATCCCGACGCCGGCGCCAAGGGGATATCCCTCATCGTCGTGGAGACGTCCACACCCGGGTTCCGGCGCGGGCGTGTACTCGACAAGGTCGGCCTGCGTGGGCAGGACACGGCGGAGCTGTTCTTCGACGACGTGCGTGTTCCCGTGGAGAACCTGCTGGGTGACGAAGAAGGACAGGGCTTCATCCAGCTGATGCAGCAGTTGCCGCAGGAGCGGCTCATCATCGCGGTCACCGCTGTAGCCGGCATGGAAAGCGCGATCGAGCAGACCATCGCCTACACCAAGGAACGCAGCGCCTTCGGCCGCCCGTTGATCAAGTTCCAGAACACCAGGTACAAGCTCGCCGAGGTCGCCACCGAGGCCGCTGTCGCCCGGGCCTTCCTGGACGAATGCATCGAGCGTCATCTACGCGGCGAACTCGACGTACAGGGTGCCGCCATGGCGAAGTTGTGGAGCACCGAACGAGTCAACAAGGTCGTCGACGAGTGTGTGCAGTTGTTCGGCGGCTACGGCTACATGACCGAGTACCCGATCGCCCGTGCGTGGGCAGACGTCCGGGTCTCCCGCATTTTCGGTGGCACGAACGAGATCATGAAGGACATCATCTCCCGCGCGCTGTGACGGCGTCGGTGGCGGACATCGGTGGGAGGCAGTACTGCTGAAGTACCGCTGAAGTCCGAACGGCTCGAAAGCGTTCGAGTCCACATTCTTCGCCGTGTCGGTGGACGCGCTCGGGGCTCGATGCCGAGCGGTGTTGTCGCGGTCGGGTTCGCGTGAGTGGCCGCGGTCGTGCGGAGTGGGCACGACCGCGGTGCTGGAGGAACGCGGATTCTCCTCGAACGTCCATCGTCACGCCGCGGGCCGCGGGGACAATCGATCGAATCGGTCGACGGTGCCGTCGGCGTGTTGCGAACCAGAGGATCCGAAGAATCTTCTACAGTTCTCCGTGATCGCGTTCGGCCATGGGTGACTACCTTCGCGTGATTGGCCGTCGCGCGCACCTGTGATCAGGCATGATGGAGACGCTGGCGGGAATGGTGCCGTCACCGGGATAAGCAGTGACGCCGAGACGAGACGAAATCAGGTGGAATTATGTCGCCGGGAGTGAAGAAGATCCTCATCTTTGGCGTCGTCGCGCTCGTACTGTTCCTGCTGATTTCGCGACCTACCGAGTCGGCGGATGCCGTGCGTTCGGCGCTGGCCTGGCTGCAGGAAGGCGCGGAAGCCATCATCACGTTCTTCCAAAGTCTTTTCCACTGACCCCATTCGCACCCTCGATGTCCGGCCCCGGAAGCACCCGGGAGCCGGACATCGTGCTGTCCGGAAAAGGTGCGTACACAGCGTGATCATTTGGCTGATGCCGGGCGTTTCACTGCGGCAAACGGGTGGATTACGGCCCTGAAGCCACAGGTCATCGAAATCGTGCACGGCTGACCTCTTCCGGATTGCCGTCCGGCTCTCCTACGGTGCTCACATTGCGTGACCCGCGGTACCCGAAAACTCACGCTTCGAAATCTGCACACGGCACTCGATCAAATCCTTGAGGAACCACGGCAGTGGGTTGCGAAGGAGGCAGGGATGCATGATCCCGGAGTTGACGCGGTGATTCGGCAGTGGGCGGCGGAACGTGAGCAGAGTGAGGAGGACAAGGAGATCCAGCGCATTGCCTCGGCGTGGCTCGCGGAAGCCCCGCGCACCGAAGTGCCCAGCCCCGGCATTCCCGCGCAGCGGCGAGGAGCGGGCACGGCGGGATGGGCATCCGTCGATCTCGCCGACCCCGATTTCGTGGAGGCGATGCGGGAGCGGTTGCCCGAGGCGCCGCTCGACCTACTGGCTGCGGCGGCGGGCTGGTGGCAGATGGTCGGCGACATCGAAGAGGCCAAGGCGTGGTGGGATGCCGGCGTGAGCCCGCTCGACCAACGCGCACTCGACTACCGTGCGGCCGGGCTCACACCCGACGACCTGGCGCGCAGGCTCGGACCGTTGACCGTGCTGGATCATCTTCGGCGCGGCAGTGCACCGGCGTGGTGTGTGGCCCGCCTGTCACGGCAGCGTCGCGACGCCGCCAGCTGAGTTCGTGACGACGCGCTGTGACACGTCCCGGCGCGTCGTTGTCCTTCCGTCAGCAGCCGGATACAGTGCGGCCTCGTGCTTCTGATCTCCACCACGCGTGCACGGTCCTCGCGACGCGCGGGAGGGCCCGCCGGTGGCTGATTCCGACTCGTCGACCAGCACGAGCCGGGTGGTGCTCGTCCGGCTCCTCGTGGTCCTTGTAGTGCTCCTCCTGGGTGCGGGTGGCGTCTGGCTCGTCGCCAGGGCCGCGATCCCGTTCGCGAGTCCCACGACCACCGACGTCCCCGCGTTGCGTATCGAACCCGCCGATGTCGAACCGGGGTCGGAGGCACCGGTCGACGACAGCGATACCGGTCCGCTCCGGAAGGACGACACCGACACCGGTGTCAACACGCTCGAGGAGTGGGCCGAGTACCTGGCCCCGGCCGTCGGGGTCCCGGCGCGGGCGATGGCCGCTTACGGCAACGCGGAGCTCGTGATGCGGGACGAGGCTCCTGCGTGTCACCTGTCGTGGGCCACGCTCGCGGGTATCGGTCGGATCGAGTCCGACCATGGTCGCTACGGCGGGTCGGTGCTCGGCGGCGACGGACGTCCGTCGCCGCCGATCATCGGTATCGCCCTGGACGGATCGCCCGGCGTGAAGGCGATAACGGACACCGACGACGGTGTGCTCGACGGTGACCGCGAGTACGACAGAGCCGTCGGGCCGATGCAGTTCATCCCCAGTACCTGGAAGCTCTACGGTGTGGACGCCTCCGGGGACGGTAAGGCGGATCCGCAGCAGATCGACGACGCGGCCCTGGCCGCCGCGCGTTATCTCTGTGACCACGGCCGAGACATGGCCACGGGGCAGGGCTGGTGGGACGGGGTGTTCTCGTACAACCACTCCGTCGATTACGGGCGCAAGGTATTCGCTCTCGCCGAGCACTACGCGGAGCTGGCGCGGTCGACCACCGGCTAGGGCGGTCACCACAGACAAACCGGGCAGTAGGTCGCCTAACTCGATGAGAATGCTAGCGTCGAGAGCGTGTCCACTCACCCCACGGCCGCACGTAAGCTGCTGATCGCTTGTGTGTGCGTGCTGAGCCTCGTTCTGTGCTGCGGCCTGGCGTGGTGGCAGTGGGGACGCTACACCTCGGCGGGCGGCAGCTTCCAAAATCTCGGCTACGTTCTCCAGTGGCCGCTGTTCGGACTCTTCCCTGCTTTCATGTTCTGGCGGCTGCGCGCGCTGCGCAGGCAGGCGAAAGAGCAACAGTCGGCCACGTCGACCACTCCTGAACCGGAATCACGTCGACCGCGACCGGCTGCGGTGCCGGCCCCGCGACGGGACACGGGCGCGACGCGGGTGCAGGCAGTCGACCGGAATGCGGACGCCCCGATGGACAGCGAAGATGCGGCATTGGCCGAATACAACGCCTATCTTGCGGAACTGAATGCCCGTGAGCAGGAGGGGAATTGACATGGTGACGACCGCGCGCGACGAGACGGCGACGACCACGAACCTGCGGAAGCCGTTGCAGCGGTTTCGGGTCGCCGCCTTCGTCACGGGGCTCGGTCTGCTCGGGATGGTCGTGGTGATGGTGATCCGCTACGGCTTCGACAACCCGACCCCCTCGGCCGTGTACTCGCCCATCCACGGCGTGATCTACATGGTGTACCTGGTGATCGCCGTGGACCTGGCCTTGAAGGCGCGCTGGTCCGTGAAGGGCACGATCGGCGTGTTGCTCGCCGGATGCGTGCCCTTCTTCTCCTTCGTCGCCGAACGCGCCGTCACTCGACGGGTCACCGAGGGCCGGAAGCTCTGAGCCTCACCGACCGCGGCGGCACGGTGCACCCACGCAGCGTGTCACCGTCGATGGACTCGGGCTGATACGCCGACCCGGACAGCTTGTCGATCATCGACTCGACGGCGTTCGGGTGCTGGTCGGGCCGCCCCGACAGGAAAGCCCATTCGTGCTCGTCGGAACCGAAGTAGACGACGGTGCCGAACGATTCGGTGAACCTCTGCCAGGCGGCGAGCAAGGTGTTGTTGCGCCACAACGTAGGGCAGCCCGCTTGGCAACACACGACACCGCCCGGGGTCAGCACCTCCGCGCAGCGGCGTAGGAATTCCTTGCTGTAGAGCCGGTTGTGCTGGGCGTCCGGGTCGGTGTTCTCGTCGGGCAGATCGATCACTACGACGTCGTAGCGGGTGGTTGTGGTCGACAGGAACTCCCACCCGTCGCGGTAGTGCACCCGAATACGTCCGGTGCCGCGTTCGGCCTCGGCCAGTTCCTCGGGGGTGTAGCCGTACGGAAGATGCTGGGCACACAGGCGCACCGTCTCGGCGTCGATGTCGACGTGGTCTACCTGTTCGGCGCCGTAGGCGATGGCGAGTTGGCTGGCCACTCCCTCACTGGAGCCGATGATCAGGACACATTTCACCGTGTCGGCGAGCAGCATCGGCGGCACCGTCAAGGCCTCGTGGTAGACGAGCTGGCTGGCCTCGGTGCTCTGCCGTTCCTCGTCACAGAACAGCGACAGCCCCTGACTGGTGCGGCCGATCACCACGTGCTGGTAGTTGGTGTGCGTATCGAGGATCACCTCGGAGACGTCCCAGACCCGAGTCAATCCCTCGCCCATCGGTTCGACAATCTGTGTAGTCATTCACTTCCCCGAGTTCGCAGGCTGACGGCCGCGTGTGATGGTGGACATGGACACAGGCTCGGTGCCGAGCGCTTTGGCGAGCAGGCGCACGGCATGTTCGGGATCGGCGCGTTCGCCGCACGTGAAGACGTCAACGAACATGGCACCGATCTCGGGATAGGTGTGTACGGACGCGTGCGACTCGGCCAGCATCGCCAGCACGGTGACGCCCTGGGGTTCGAAGCGGTGGGATATGACGTCGCACACCGTTGCTCCCGCATCGGCCAGCGTGTTCGCCAAGGTGTTGCGCAGAAACTCGTCGTCGTCGAGCAGTTGGGCCTCGATGCCGTCCAACTCGGCGAGGACGTGCTTGCCGGAGAACACACCGACCGGCACGAATTCACTCGGCACTGATCAGCCTCCCTTCGGAAATGCAGTACGTACGTAGGGGCTCTATCCCGTTGAACGCGACAGACGAGTAGCTCGCCGTGTACGCGCCGGAGGAGAGGATGTCGATCCGGTCGCCGGGCCGCAAGGACAGGGGCAGCCGGTACGGCGTCCTCTGGTAGAGCACGTCGTCACCATCGCACGTCGGTCCGGCGATGATCACAGGGCCGTCTTCCGGCGAGTGTTCCCCGACGGGGACGAGTCGGTAGGCGATCGCCTCGTTCTCGGTCTCCGCCAGCCCGTTGTATCGGCCGATGTCGAGATACACCCACCGGTGTTCGTCTGTGGGGTGTTTGCGGGACACCACGACGACTTCGCCGCGGATCAGTCCCGCCTCGGCGACGAGGGCGCGTCCCGGTTCGCAGACGAGTTCCGGTGGTTCGGGGAAGTGGGCATGCAAGGCGGAGAGAACGGTGTCGGCGTATGCCGACATGGGTGGCGCGGTATCGATGTAGCTGATGCCGAACCCACCGCCGATGTTCAGCCGCCGCAGTGTGACGCCGTGTTCGGCGGTACCGGAGAACACCTTGGCGGCCGATGCCACGGCGACGTCCCAGGCGTCGGGCTCCAGTTGCTGGGAGCCGACGTGGAAGCTGACACCCACCGGGTCCAGTCCGGTTTCCGCCGCCCGCACCAGCAGTCGCACGGCGTCGTCGACGTTGCAGCCGAACTTGTCGCCGAACGGTGTGACGGAGTCGGGTCCGCCTTCCAACAGCAGGCGTGCCGAGACCTGTGCTCCCGGCGCATGCCGAGCGATGTTGTCGAGGTCGCAGCGTGCGTCGAATGTGTACTCTCGTATGCCCGCGGCGTGGGCGTGGGCGACATCGGCCGGTTTCTTGATGGTGTTGCCGTACGACAGGGTCTCCGGTCGCGCCCCGACCTTGAGGCAGAGGTCGATCTCGCCGGGGCTCGCCACGTCGAAAGCGGCTCCGGCACCCACCAGCGCGCGGAGTACGGCGGGGTGGGGGTTCGCCTTCACCGCGTATTGCACACGTGCTCCCGGGAAGGCCTCCGCGAACTCCGAGTACCGGTCGATCACGGTGTCGACGTCGACCACCAGGCACGGGGTCGGGGGCCGATGGTGGTCCAAGAAGGCGCGGATCCGGTCAACCGTTGTGCTCACCCCATCGAGGGTAGAGGTAGGGACACGCGGATCTTTCGGTGGAACTCTCGCTGTTTCGGACACAGTGTCCGGTGTTTTGTAACAGTGTTCCGGATGGGGTCGTCTCGCGATGATCAACACAAGATCGTGCACACTTCGCGGCACGTATTACACCCAAAATCCTTGTTTGGTGGGCTGAACGGGTGACGTGCGCGGGCCCTCATCGGCTGTGTGGGTGAGACTTGACCGTCTCGAACAGATGAAACTCGTAATCGGAGCGCGACTGCCGGAGCGGATATCGGCGCGAGAGTTGCAAAGTTGATCATGCTTGTTCGCGTTTAGGCAGCTCAGAGCCCTGTTTGCAACCAAGATCATCAATGGTGTGCGTGGTGTAGGCTCCTCTGCACCCGACCGATCCCTGCCTCTGAGCGTGGCAGGCGGACATCACGGACGGTGGCCGACCGTATGCGGCACGCCCGTGGTCGGAAGGGGCGGCGCGAGAGTGGACAAGACAGGCGTGGGTCGGCGAGAGCGACGGCGCTCACCTGACGACACCCGAGGGCTCTCGGGTGGGCAAGCCGCGCGAATCGTGAGCACACAGTGGGCGAGCCGGAGGAGGAGTCACCTTCGTGAAGGTTGCGTCAGATGGCCAAGTGCCGGTGGGCGAGCTCCTCGGTGAGGAGGAACGCCCCCGTTCCCTCTGGCGGGAGGCCCTGCGATGGCGTGACTGGAACCTGCCGGTCAAGCTCGGGGCGGTCACGCTCATTCCGATCGTCATCGCGCTGGTGTTGGGCGGCGTCACCCTCGCAAACCAGCTCGACCGTGCGAACCGATACGAGAGCCAGCATCAGCTCGCGCAAGTGAGCGCGGCGGGCCACACGCTCCTGGAAGCTCTCCAACGGGAACGCACCCTCGTCGCCGAGGCGATGACTGCCGGGAGTGGACTCGACTCGCCGGAACTACGTGAGATCCGGGCCGAAGTCGACAGTGCCCGGGCTCCGCTGACCGACGCCGTCGCTCAGGCCGGAGAACCGCTGGAGTCACTTCGGGCGGATCTGGGTGAACAACTCGGCACGATCGACGGGATCAGGGAACAGCTCTCCGCCGGTCAACTCGGGACTGTCGAGGCGACCGAGGCGTACACGGACGTCATCGGCACGCTTCTGGAGCTGGACACCGCCGTGGTGGCCGGCATCGGCGCCGAAGGCCTCGGTGTCACGGCCAACGCCTCCCACAACCTGCTGGTGGCGCGCGAAGAGGTGTCGTTCCACCAGGCATTGATCACACACGGCGTTTCGTTCGGACTGACGCCCAGCGAGTTCAACGCCGTGCGCACCGCCGAGGTTCGGCGGGCCGACCGCCTGACCGAATTCTCCGTCGTCGCCACCGAACAGCAACGCGCTCTGTTCGACGACACCGTGCGTGGCCAGACTTTCGATGAGTACCAGCGCATCGTCGAAGCGTTGTTGTCCAGTCAGGACGCGGGCAGCGAGCTTTTCTCATCGACCACGGCCGAGCACTGGGCCGAGACCGGCGGCACCGTGTTCTCCGCGATGGTCGAGGTCGGAGAGCAGCTCGGTGACGAACTCTCCGGTGGTACGGGAGCGTTGGCCGACGACGCGAACACCGGTGTCGGTGTTCTCGCCGTGTCGTTGTTCGTCGCGCTGGTGCTGGCTGCGCTGGTGGTGTTCTGCATCGCGCGGCAACTGCTGCGGTCACTGAAGATCCTCCGCAACAGTGCGCTGGAGGTCGCCCAGCACGAGCTACCGGAGGCGGTGCAGGCCATTCAGGAGGGCGACACCGACGACACCGAGATCAACCAGGTGCCGGTGCACACCCGCGATGAGATCGGCGAAGTGGCCAGGGCCTTCGACGCCGTGCACAGCGAGGCTCTGCGACTGGCCGCCGAACAGGCGGGGATGCGCGCTGGCTACGCGAGTGTGTTCGTCAACCTGTCCCGGCGCAGCCAGAGTCTCGTGCAGCGACAGCTTCAACTCATCGAGCGGTTGGAGCGTGATGAGGAGGACGCCGACCAGCTTGCGACGCTGTTCCAGCTCGACCACCTCGCCACGCGGATGCGCCGCAACAACGAGAATCTGATGGTGCTGTCGGGAGCGGAACCCGCGCGCCGTTCGGGACAGCCGGTGAGCGCCACCGACGTTCTGCGTGCCGCAGTGTCCGAGATCGAGCAGTACCAGCGCGTGGTGGTACGTACCCCGCCGCCGGTGAGTGTGGTCGGGTACGCGGCCGGCGACCTCATCCGGCTCGTGGCCGAGTTGTTGGACAACGCGGCCTCGTTCTCCGCGCCGGAGACGCAGGTGACGGTGGCCACGCGTCAGCTGGACGACGGATCGCTGTCCGTCGACATCCTCGACAAGGGCATCGGCATGAGCGAGGACGAGGTCGCCGAGGCCAACGAGCGGTTGTCCGAGGCTGGCTCGATCGACCTCACCACATCGCGCCGCATGGGCCTGTTTGTGGTGGGCAGGCTCGCGAGTCGGCACGGTTTCGGAGTGGAGCTGCACGGCGGCAAGGACATCGTCGGGGTCAGGGCTACGGTCTCCGTGCCCGGAGAGCTCGTGACGGACCAGCAGGCTCCGTATGCCGCCCCCGAACCTCCTGCGGCTCGGGAGTCGGTCGAGCCACAGCAGGCCGATTCCGGCGCCGGTGCCGATTCGGGCGACCAGGGACAGGCCGGGCAGCTGCAGACCGCGGGCGGGCCCCTCCCTCGGCGCAGGCCCGGCGGGTCGTCCCGGCTGACGCCTCGGGGCGGGGACGGCGGGTCCGCGCCCGAGGAGACCGACAACGAGATGACGGGTACGGCGCTGTTCACCCCCATCGGCTGGGATGACGCCTCGCAAGGCAGGCCGTCGTCGGCGTCGCGGCGTGGGGCTCATCCGACCACGACGGGTGCCGCGTCGGAACGCGATCCCTCCGGCCAGGAGGCGGGTGCCGAACACAACGGTGCTGTGGGACCGGCCTGGCCGTCGGAAGCGCAGGCGGCGGAGCGCGGCGGTGAGCACGCCGAGCGCACCGACAGCCGCACACGCGATGGCGACGTGGACGGTGACCAGCAGCTCTCGGGCAGCAAGCTGTTCGAGGCCACCGGCACCGCGGTGAGCGACTGGTGGAGCGCCGCCGTTACCGAGAGCAACGCGGGTGCGCCCACCGAGGCGCAGCGCCGGGCGCGCAAGGCGGCCGTGGAGAACGCCGAGACGACACCGATCTTCGACGAGATGGTCTCCGCGTGGTTCCGCAAAGTCACCGATGCGGCGGGGAGTGGCCCGGCCCCGGACGGGAACTGGGAGTTCGCCGCCGACGAGACGTGGAAGACTGTGCAGGAGGTGTCGCAACGTCAGGAGCCCTCCGAGTACACCGAGGCCGGACTACCCAGGCGGCGCCGTGGTGAGCGGCTGTTGCCCGGCAGCGCGACCCCGACTCCGGACAGTGGGCAGCAGGTCGAGCCCTCCGGTCCTCCGCCGCGGCGGCAGCGTGACCCGGCGGAAGTGCTCGGCAGGCTCAGCAGTTTCCAGCAGGGCGTCACGCGTGGACGCCGCCACCGTCGGGCCGAGACACCGGATGAGCAGGCGGACGCAACGGAGACGACGTCGAATATCCATCGGCCCACCGAGGCCGGGGATGGAAAGACGGACTCGGGTCTGCCGCAGAGGGCGAGGCGTGCCCCTTCGGGAACCACGTCCTCCGAACCGGCTGCCGAGGAGATGACCGACATCGTCACCGATGGCGGAGGGCTGTTCACCGACGCTTCGCAACCGGCCACCGATTCCTTTCCCGACGATTCGGGCGACCGGTCGTCGTCTGATGTGTCCACATCGGGCAGTGCGGAATCCTCCGAGGCTTCTCCGAGCTGGGCTTTCGCCGTCGACGAACGGTGGCGTGCCGTTGAACAGGTCTCCCGATCGGTGCCGTCGAGTTATACGGCGGCCGGCTTGCCTCGACGACAGCGGGGGGAGAGGCTGTTGCCCGGCAGCGCGGCCCCCGAAAGTCAGGTCGAGCCGCGCCGCCGGCTACCGAGAGACCCCGCCGATGTGCGAGGGAGGCTGGCGAGCTTTCAACAGGGAGTCCGCAGAGGTCGGCACCGCACCGCCAGTGAAGCCGACAACGCAGACGAAGGACTGGAGGGTGAATGACCGTGTCGGATCGAGCTGCGCCCCAGCAGAACCAGTTCGGGTGGTTGGTGAACGACTTCGCCGAGCGCGTGCCCGGTGTCGCGCACGCCGTGGTGGTCTCGGCCGACGGTCTTCTGCTCACATCGTCGAACCGATTGCCGTTGGACCGTGCCGACCAACTCGCGGCGGTGGCATCGGGCCTGGTCAGCCTCACGCAGGGCGCGGCGCGCTGCTTCGAAGCGGGCGCGGTGACAGAGACCGTCGTGGAGATGGAGCTCGGCATCATGGTGCTGATGTCGATCAGTGATGGTTCGTGTCTGGCGGTGCTGGCCGCTCCGAACTGCGACATCGGCCAGGTCGCCTACGAGATGACGCTCCTAGTCGAGCGGGTGGGACAGATCCTCACTCCGGAGTTGAGGGCTGCTCTTCAGGGCTCGGGCGGACCTCGGATCGGCGAACCGGTGGGATGACCGCGCGATGAGCACGGGGCCCGGAACTCCCCATGACCGGCCGGGCGCATCAAAGGCGCCCGCCGAACCGGTCAGGGATTGGAACGGCCCCGGGTCGGCGCAGTGTGAACACGGAGACGGCGAGAACGGAACGAGCATCAAGGAGCAGCCTGTGGCAGTCGAAGCTTTCCCGTTGCAGCCGGTGGAGGAAACCGGGTTCGTTCGCCCTTACGCCCTCACGGGCGGTCGGACGAAGGCGAACTACCACCTGGAGCTCGAGACGTTGGTCTCTACCCGGACCGCCGCGCTCCTTGCGGTGCCCGAGCAGATCGAGCTCCAAGTGATCATGGAAGAATGTCGTACCCCGCAGTCGGTGGCTGAGATCGTGTCGAAGCTCCGGGTCCCGTTGGGTGTGGCCCGGGTGCTGATCAGTGATGCGGCCGACGAGGGGTTGGTCACCGTGCACAGAACCGTCTCCGGTGACGAAGGCGCCGAGGCGCATCTGATGTTGATGGAAAGGGTGTTGAGTGGACTCCGCCGGCTTTAAGGCACCGCGCGAAGCCGCGCCGAAGACGATGACGTCCGCCAAGATCGTCGTGGCAGGCGGGTTCGGCGCCGGCAAGACGACGTTCGTCGGGTCGGTGTCCGAGATCGTCCCGCTGACCACCGAGGCGATGATGACCAGTGCGAGCACCGGCATCGACGATCTGGAGGCGACGCCGAACAAGGCGACCACGACGGTCGCTATGGACTTTGGCAGGGTGTCCTTGGACGAGGATCTGATCCTGTACCTGTTCGGAACACCCGGTCAGCAGCGTTTCTGGTTCATGTGGGACGATCTCGTCCGCGGTGCGATCGGTGCCGTGGTGCTCGCGGATACGCGGCGGCTGGCCGACTCGTTCGCGCCGGTGGACTTCTTCGAAGACCGCGGTCTGCCCTACATTGTGGGGGTCAACACGTTCGACGGCGTGCTGCACCACGACCTCAACGACGTCCGGGAGGCGTTGTCCATCGACGCGAGTATCCCGATCGTACGGTGTGACGCGCGGGACCGAGAGTCCACTAAGCAGACGCTTATCACGTTGGTGGAGTACGCCATGCGGCAGTGGATCGCGTTGCGGGCGGCGAACTCCGCTTCCTGATTCCCGGCTGATTCCGGCGCTGTCACGGAGCGCTTCCCCTTCTGTACCGATGCGGTCCGAATGAGGTCCGCATCACGGTGTTGCTTGGCTTTCAGAAAGTAGGAAGTCCAAGTATTTTGGAGGTATGACCTCCGAACTTCATCGACCCGCGAACCCGGTCCGGTTCGTGACCGCCGCGAGCCTGTTCGACGGCCACGACGCCTCGATCAACATCATGCGGCGCATCCTGCAGTCGCAGGGCGCCGAGGTGGTGCACTTAGGGCACAACCGGTCGGTCGACGAGGTCGTGACGGCCGCCATCTCGGAAGATGTCCAGGGCGTCGCCATCAGCGCCTACCAGGGTGGGCATGTCGAGTACTTCACCTACCTCGTGGACCTGCTGCGCGAGCGCGGCGCGGGCCACGTGCGTGTGTACGGCGGTGGCGGCGGAGTCATCGTCCAGGACGAGATCGAGTTGTTGCACTCCCGCGGAGTCGCACGCATCTTCTCGCCCGATGACGGCCTCAAGCTGGGTCTGCCGGGCATGATCAACCTGATGATCCGGGAGTGCGACGTCGACCTCGCCGAACGGGAGGCCGGCTCCGTCGACGCACTCCTCGGCGGGGACATGCCGACGCTGGCCCGAGCCATCACACAGCTTCAGCAGGACACCCTTCCCGAGTCCTGGCGCACGACCATCGCCGAGGCCGCGTCCGCGCGCACGGTCCCGGTCCTCGGCATCACCGGTACGGGTGGGTCGGGTAAGTCGTCGTTGACCGACGAGTTGCTCCGGCGGTTCCGACTCGACCAAGAGGACAAGTTGCGGATCGCCGTGCTCGCCGTCGACCCGACCCGGCGTCGTGGCGGTGGCGCGTTGCTCGGTGACCGCATCCGCATGAACAGCCTCGACAGTGATCGGGTGTTCTTCCGTTCGCTGGCCACGCGCGGAGCGGGGTCGGAGATCCCCACCGGTCTCGCCGATGCGGTCCTGGCGTGCAAGGCCGCCGGATACGACCTGGTGATCGTGGAGACACCGGGGATCGGCCAGGGTGACGCCGGCATCGTGGAGTACGTCGATCACACGCTGTACGTCATGACGCCGGAGTTCGGTGCGGCGTCGCAGCTGGAGAAGATCGACATGCTCGACTTCGCCGACGTCGTGGCCATCAACAAGTTCGAACGGCGAGGGGCCGAGGACGCCCGGCGCGACGTGGCGCGGCAGCTGATCCGCAACCGGGAGGAATTCGGGGCCTCGCCCGAGGACATGCCGGTTTTCGGCACCAGTGCGGCGAAGTTCAACGACGACGGTGTCACTGCTCTCTACCAGCATCTGCGCGACGAGCTCGCCGAGCTCGGGCTGTCCGTCTCGGCCGGTGTGCTGCCGCAGGTGTCCGGCAAGGTCTCCAGCGACACCAGTGTCGTCATCCCCGGCAACCGCACGCGCTACCTCGCCGAGATCGCCGAGATGGTGCGCAACTACCACGAGCGCACCCGACAGCAGGTGGAAGCGGTGCGCAGGCGGGAACAGCTGACCGCCGCGCGGGAAGCGCTGGTCGCCGAGGGCGCGGCCACCGATGACCTCGACCGGCTGATCGAACAGGCGGACGCGGCCGTGGCCGACGACACCAGGTCGCTGCTGGAGAGCTGGGAGGAACTGGCCGAGTCGTACCGGGGCGACGAGCTCGTCTTCACGGTGCGTGATCGGGAGATCCGCACCGGATTGTGGCGGGAGACGCTGTCGGGCAGCCGTATCCCGAGGGTGGCGTTGCCGCGGTACACCGACAAGGGCGAGTTGCTGTCGTTCCTGCGTCGGGAGCATCTCCCCGGTTACTTCCCCTTCACGGCGGGTGTGTTCCCGTTCAAACGCGACGGGGAGGACCCGGCGCGGATGTTCGCCGGCGAGGGCGACGCCTTCCGCACCAACCGCCGGTTCAAGTACCTGTCCTCCGAGTCGGAGGCCAAGCGACTGTCTACGGCTTTCGACTCGGTCACGCTGTACGGGTGGGACCCGGACACGCGCCCGGACATCTACGGCAAGGTCGGTACGTCGGGTGTGTCCATCGCGACGCTGGACGACATGAAGGCGCTCTACGACGGTTTCGACCTCACCGCGCCCACCACGTCGGTGTCGATGACCATCAACGGTCCCGCGCCGACCATCCTGGCGTTCTTCCTGAACACGGCCATCGACCAGCGGATGGACGCGTTTCGCGCCGAGCACGGTCGCGAGCCCACCGAGGAGGAGGCCGCCGAGATCCGGGCGTGGACACTGCGCCAGGTGCGCGGCACGGTGCAGGCCGACATCCTCAAGGAGGATCAGGGCCAGAACACCTGCATCTTCTCCACCGAGTTCTCGCTGCGGATGATGTCGGACATCCAGGAATGGTTCATCGCCAACGGGGTCCGCAACTTCTACTCGGTGTCGATCTCGGGCTACCACATCGCCGAGGCCGGAGCCAACCCCATCACGCAGCTCGCGTTCACGCTCGCCAACGGCTTCACCTACGTCGAGTCGTACCTGGCCCGGGGCATGCACATCGACGACTTCGCGCCGAACCTGTCGTTCTTCTTCTCCAACGGCATGGACGCGGAGTACTCGGTGCTTGGTCGGGTGGCCCGCCGTATCTGGGCCATCGCCATGCGCGAGCGCTACGGCGCGAACGAGCGCTCGCAGAAGCTCAAGTACCACGTCCAGACCTCCGGCCGTTCGCTGCACGCGCAGGAGATGAGCTTCAATGACATCCGCACCACGCTGCAGGCGTTGTGCGCGCTGTACGACAACGCGAACTCGTTGCACACCAACGCCTACGATGAGGCCATCACCACACCGACCGAGAACTCGGTGCGTCGTGCGCTGGCCATCCAGATGATCATCAACAAGGAGTGGGGCCTGTCGAAGAACGAGAACCCACTGCAGGGCTCGTTCATCATCGATGAACTGACCGACCTGGTCGAGGAAGCCGTGCTCACCGAGTTCGAACGCATCACCGAACGTGGCGGTGTGCTCGGGGCGATGGAGACCGGCTACCAGCGCGGCAAGATTCAGGACGAGTCGATGCTCTACGAGCGGCTCAAGCACGACGGATCGTTGCCGATCGTCGGGGTCAACATGTTCCGCAACCCCGACTCCGAGGAAGACGAGGTGGTGGTGGAGCTCGCCAGGGCCACCGAGAAGGAGAAGCAGTCGCAGCTGCAGCGGCTGGCCGACTTCCACGAGCGGAACCACGAGGAGGCCCAGCGGGCGCTGACTCGCCTGCGTGAGGCCGCGGCGAGCGGTGAGAACGTCTTCGAGGTCCTCATGGACGCTGCACGAGTCTGCTCCCTCGGGCAGATCACGCACGCGTTCTTCGAGGTCGGCGGGCAGTATCGCCGGAACGTGTAGGACCACAGGGAACAAACCAAAGCCGAGCGTGGTTGGCCGGTGACATGAAGTTCGGAATTTCGACTTTCGTCACCGACGAGGGGATCCGGCCGACCACGCTCGCCCGCGCCTTGGAAGAGCGTGGTTTCGACGCATTGTTCTTGGCCGAGCACTCGCACATCCCGGTGAGTCGACAGACCCCGACCCCGGGAGGCGGCGAGCTCGCACGGAAGTACTACCGCACGTTCGATCCCTTCGTGGCGTTGAGCGCGGCGGCCGCCGTCACCGACACGCTGCTGTTGGGCACCGGGGTGGCGTTGGTGATCCAGCGCGACGTCATCCACACGGCCAACGAAGCGGCGAGTCTCGACCTGGTGTCGAACGGACGGTTCCTCTTCGGTGTGGGCGTGGGTTGGAATCGGGAGGAGATGCGCAACCACGGCACCGACCCGCGTACCCGAGGCGCGCTGCTCGACGAGCAGCTCCAGGCGATCAAGGCCATGTGGACCCAGGAGAAAGCCGAGTTCCACGGGACGTACGTGGACTTCGACCCGATCTACGCCTGGCCCAAGCCGGTGAGCACGCCGCATCCGCCGATCTACATCGGCGGGGAGAGCCCGGCCACGTTGGCCCGACTGGCCGCACACGGCGACGCCTGGCTGCCGCGAGGGCACACCGAACCGGAGACGATTCGGGAAGCGCTGCGGACACTGGCCGAGCAGGGCAAGCCCGACATACCCGTGACGGTCTTCGGGGCGGCCCGGGACGAGGCCCGGATCGAAGGGTGGGCCGAGGCCGGTGTGGAACGGGTGGCGTTCGACCTGCCCACGCTGTCCGAGTCCGACAGTCTCGCGGTGCTCGACGAACTGGCCGTGTTGGCTCAGCGGTATGCGGGGTAGGTTCACGGCGAAGAAGCCGGGACAGCACAGGGGTACGACAGGATAGGACTGAACACGTGGGTGACGTGCAGATCGGTATCGCGGCGGCGCTGGAACAGTTCTCGCCGAGAGAGTCCATCGAGATAGCCGAACTGGCTGAGCAGCACGGATTCTCGGGACAGATGGCCGCCGACCATTTCCAGCCATGGGTTCCCGCCCAAGGGCAGGCGCCGTTCGTGTGGAGCGTGCTCGCGTCGTTGGCGGAGCACACCACCGGAGACCTCGGGCCGGGTGTGACATGCCCGTCGTTCCGGCAGCACCCGGCGCTGGTGGCCCAGGCGGCGGCCACTTTGGAGGCGACGTATCCGGGGCGTACCTGGCTGGGACTCGGCTCGGGTGAGGCCCTCAACGAACACGTGATCGGTGGTTACTGGCCGGAGGCTCCCGAACGGGTGCGCCGCCTGTTCGAGGCTTTGGAGATCATCCGGAAACTGTTCACCGGTAAGGACGTCAAGCACCGCGGCGAGTTCTTCAAGCTCCACACCACACGGCTGTGGACGATGCCGGAGGTGCCCCCACCGATCTACATCGCCGCCTCCGGTCCGTACACCTCCCGTAAGACCGGGGAACTGGCCGACGGGCTCATCACGCCGGGCGCGTCACTGGAGAAGCTGGCGGGAATCCTCGACAAATTCTCCCAGGGCGCGCGCAAGGCGGGGAAGGACCCCGATGCCATGCCGAAGTTGCTGCAGGTGCATCTGTCGTGGGCGCCCACCGACGAAGAGGCCTGGCGCAACGCGCTGGAGCAGTGGCCCAACGGCGGCATGAAGTTCCCCAAGGCCGACATCCGTTCACCGTTCGACTTCGAACAGATGGCGAAGCTCGTGCGGCGGGAGGACTTCGAAGGGCGCATGGTGGTGTCGTCCGACCCGGACGAGCACCGTGCTTCTCTGCAGCGTTACATCGACGCCGGATTCACCCGCATCTACGTGCACAACGTCGGCCGTAACCAGAAGGAGTGGCTGGAGGTCTTCGGCCGCGAGGTGCTGCCGAAACTGAAGGCCTGAAGCCGCCCCGCCGGACAGCGTCGTCCGGCCTTAAGGCGTGGCGGCCTTCCTGTTCAGGTACACCCAGTCGAGGAAACGCTGCACACCGCGCACGACGTGGGCACTGCGGATCGACGGGAAAATGTCGAAGGCGTGTTGAGCCCCGGGGATCTCCGCGTAGACCACCGGGTTCGTCGACGCTGTGCGCAGCCTGCGCACGAACTCTCGCGCTTCCCTCACCGACACGAGGGTGTCGTGTTCACCGTGGACCACGAAGAAAGGCGGTGGCTCCGTCTCCCCGATGCGATCCAGGGGGGAGGCCGCCACGTAGTCGTCCAGCGACAGGTCGGGGTCCGAGCCGACGACGTAGCGCGCGAGGAGATGACGCAACCGGGCCTGGCTCGCCCTCGCTCCGGTGGTGGCCGCGAAGTCATACACCCCGTAGTGCGGAACACAGGCCTGAACGCTCGTGTCGACGTCTTCGAAGTCCGGCTGGAACGCCGAGTCGTTCGCTGTGAGCGCCAGTAGTGCGGCCAGATGGCCGCCTGCCGACCCGCCCGTGGCCGCGATGAACGTGGGGTCACCGCCGTAGTCGGCGATGTTTCGGCGTACCCAGGCCAGAGCCTGTTTGGCCGCCACGATGTGTCGCGGCCACCGCGCGGCGGGGGAGAGCGGGTAGTTGATCGCGACACACACCCATCCCCGCGCCGCCATGTGCAGCATCAACGGCACGCCCTGCTGCTCCTTGTTGCCCGTCATCCAGGCACCGCCGTGGATCTGCAACAGCACCGGCCTGCCCGACACGGGCTCGTACGGGCGGTAGACGTCGAGCAGAAAACGCTTGCCGCCCTGCGCGTAGGCGATGTCACGATCGATGCGCACATCGGGATGCCGCATACGAAAAGGCAGCATCAACTGACCCCACGGGGTGGCGAGGTCGGAAGCCGTGAGGGGAGGCTGCAACGACCGCGCGTACTCGGGTCCCAGGGTCTCGGCGAGCGCCTGTTCGACGACGTCCTTCGCCCGCTGCGCCGATGCGATCAAGGAACCGAGTCCGACCGTCGACAGCGCCGCCAGCGCGAGTCCGGTCCGGTCGGTGTTGCGCACTCCTCTCCTCGCCACGTGTGCCGCCGTGTCGGTGACGGTGAGGGCGAGCAGATGCGGCGCCAGCTCCGAGGTCAACCATCCGGTGACGAACGACGGGATGCCCACTCGGGTGCCGCGGAGGGGCCGGATCGCATTGGCCGTCAGGGCGAGTTGGACGGCCCTGCGGGCCCGGAAAGACAGGCGCATGGCCCGAGATTAACGAGCCCGTTCTCACCACCGGTGCTCCGGGCCGAGGAGCTGCCTGTGCGCTGCGTATCCGAACACGAGCGAATGTTTCACCTGCTTGACCGCTAGTGGGTGCCCGGGACGGGTGACACGGTAAGAGTTATCGGCGGACACGAGCGGGTTCGTGTCCTTCTTACGAGTGAGAGGCTGATGGGAATTCCGGTGGCCGCTGCCTGGGGCGCGACTGCCGTGTTCGTTCTACTTGCGTACCCCTGCATGTCGAGGCTCGTGAGACTCGACTACTGGCGTCTCGGCACCGGTGTACGTGAGGCCGACCTGGCGGGTCTTCTCATGGCGGTGGCGATGGCCGCGATGGTGTCACCGGTGGGTTTTCCCGTGCCGGTAGCGGGATGGCAGGCGTTGTTCCTCATCGCGACCTGCTGGTTCGCCGTCAACGTGGTGCGGGCGCCGGCATCGCGGAACGTGTGCCGACACTGCGACTTCCACCACGGTGTGAGCGCGGCCGCGATGATGTACATGCTGGCGGCGATGCCACACGGTGACGGCGATCATAGCGGGCACAGTGTGTGGCCGATGATGGTCGACCCGGACAGTACGCAGACATACGCGCTGCCCGCCGTGGCCGCGCTGTGCACGGTGTACTTCCTTGCCGACAGCGCACACGCCGCCTGGCGTGCCTTGCGGAACCGGCGGGTGGGCATCGCTTCGCCGCCGGGTGTGCGATCCCGTTTCTGTTGCCGCGTGGTCATGAACTTCGGTATGGCGGGGATGTTCGTGGCCGGGTTAGTGCCCTGAGGAACGTCGGCCGGCCGAGTGTGCCGACGACGTCACCGGACGCTCCTCTGTCCTTTGTCGGCTGTCACGTCGGGGGGAGTGCGCGCGCGTCGTACCGGGACGCCGCGTTCCACAGCAGGAACGAGTCGATACCGATGTCCTCGGCGGCCTGGATCTGTGCGCGGATCTCTTCGGGGCCGTAGGACACGCCCATGCTGAACGCCTGCAACCACGGTATGACCTTGGCGTGGCCGTTCTCCTTGGCCAGTTCCTGGAAGTCGGCGAGCGAGCGTGCCGTGATGTCGTACGGCTGGTTCTCCGGGCTTTCGACACCGTACTCGCCCGGGCCCCAGTGCGACGGGTACACCATCGGTGCCACGTAGTCCACATGCTCCGATATGGAGGGGATGTCCTGCGCGATCTGTTCGGGTCGGCTGGCGGCGATGCCGAACACCGACGCACCTTGGAAGGCGCCGTGCTTGTGCAGGGCCACACGCGACTCGGCGAGGAAACTCGTGATCGACTCCTCCGGAGTCGCCGTCAGGCCGGGGAACACCATCTGCGACACATCGCCGTCGGGCCGGCGGATGTAGTCGTAGAGGATGTCGTCGAACCCGAGTTCGGCGGCCTCCTCGGCCAGCGCGATGTTGTAGGCGCGCACTTCGGGATCGGCGAAGTTGGTGAAGGAGTATTCGCCGTAACCCGCCCAGGCATTGCCTCCCGTGTCCTGGATGACGCGGTCGTACTCGCCTGCCTCCCAGGACGCCTTGCCGAGAATGGGGTCGCGGAAGGCGACGAGCCTGCCCACCACGTGCACCCCTTCCGAATGCAGGGTGTCGAGGGCCTCTCTCGCGTCGTAGAGTCCGGTGTTGGCGCCGATCCGCTGGGCCAGCGGGACCTGCGAGGCGTATCCGATCTGGCCGCTCTCGTCCTTGATGTCGAGCTGCACGGTGTCGATGCGGCCTTCTCGGACCAGTTCCAGCACGGGTTCCCGTAATTCAGCGCTCGCCCACGCGCTCGCCGTCATGTGCACGGCCTTCATGCCGGGGTGCCGCAGCACCACCGGAACCTCCTCGATGACCGTGTTGCCCGCCGCATCACGTGCGGTGACGGTGACGGTGCGCGCGCCGGCCTTCACCGGGAGAACGAACGAACCGTCCTCGTTCGGATGCACCTCGTTGTCGCCCGCCGTGACGACAACGGCGTCCCGTGCCGTTCCCCGGATCTCGCCGTCCGCTCCGTTCTTCACCGGTTCGGGCGGCTGCACCCTCAGCTCGGGAGGGGTGCCGTCGACCTTGAAGGTGACTCGGGCCGGCTCGGCGTTGCCGAACAGGTCCGGTGGCGGCACGACCACGAGTGTGTGCCAGCCTTCGGACAGTTCGCCGACATCGGGCCGTAGCCGGTCGCCATCACGACGCAACGGCAACGGTTCATCGTCCAATGTGGCTTTCAGCCCGTCGATCCCGTGCTGGGAGCTGATGACGACATCACGTAGAGCTGTCGGAAGGACCGTTTCGTCGGACAAGCCCAGGATCGTCGCGTCAGGCCGGTCGGGAATGCTCAACGGGATCGCCACGGCGGCGGCCACCGCTGTCACCGACACGATCGTGACTATCCATTGCGGACTCATTTTAAGCCTGGGCATCGGCGGTTCCCTCCAGTCTCCTCGGTGTGGCCGGTGCAGGGCTACCCACGGTGTGACTGGTACGGACAGATAAGAGGGCAGGAATGCCTGGACGAGTGAACGCGCCGCGCGGTCGGGTTCCGGCTGGCCTACGTTGCCGAGCATGGCCCTTCGACGCTTTCTGATTCTCGCCGCGGCAGCAGCGGTCACCGCGGGCTGCTCAAACTCGGTCGCTCCCGAAGCGAGTCCACAAAGGGCAGAGCAGACGGGCGGGGGCACGAGCTCCGTCACGCCGCTTCCGATCCCGGAGGAGATCGGCGCCAACGAGCTCGGTGTGATTCCCGTGCTGATGTATCACCGGATCGTTCCCGAGCCGACCTCGGTGTACGACAGGACGCCCGAGGACTTCCGTGCCGAGCTACAACGGCTCGCCGACGAGGACTACGTCCCCGTCACCACCGCCGAACTGGCATCGGGAGAACTCGACATCCCCGCGGGAACTCATCCGGTGGTGTTGACGTTCGACGACGGCGACCCTTCCACGATCCGGATGGAGGGTGATCAGGTGGCGCCGGATACCGCCATCGGCATCCTGTTGGAGGTGGCGCAGGAGAACCCGGGCTTCCGTCCTGCCGCGAGTGTGTACGTCAACGAGGAGCCGTTCGGGGGAGGCGAGGTCGGTCGGCAGGCGTTGCGCTGGCTCGCCGACAACGGTTTCGAGGTCGGCAACCACACATACGGGCACGCGAACCTCCGCACGGCATCGCCCGACGCCGCGCAGGAGGCCATCTCCCAGGGCGATCAGCTGGTTCGAGACGCCGTTGCAGGATATGAGCTCACGACGCTCGCGCTGCCGTTCGGCGCGCGGCCGCAACCCAGCGAGCTCGCCTTGCGAGGCGAGGGGTACGACTATCAGGCTGTGCTGCTCGTGGGCGCGAATCCCGCACCTTCGCCTTTCGCAGCGGAGTTCGACGCGGCAGCCGTGCCCCGGATCCGGTCGCAAGGGCCGGACGGTGACGAGGCGGAGTTCGGCTCGACCGCATGGCTCGACAAGCTCGCGGCCAACCCCGAGGTGCGCTACACCTCCGACGGTGACCCCACGCGGATCTCCTATCCCGCCGGCGACGAGTCGTTGAATCCCGAGTTCGCAGAGGTCGCGGCTCCGTACTGAGGTGGAAGACATGCTCGGCGGTCCACGCTTCCGACCGGCCGGTGCGGTCACGGTGGCTGCTCGGACGGGTGATCGGGGGCTGAAACCGGCCTTGAGTGGGTAGCTCATCTTGTGACTGCATGTGGAGGATAGTATGCGCAGAGTAGTTGCCGGTCGGGTTGCGGCGGTGGCGATGTGTGCACTCGTGCCGCTGTTCGGAGCACCGGCAGCACAGGGCGAGCCCGGGCCTGTCGTCGTGGCCACCGCCGAGATGCCGTCCGCGCAGGAGAGCTCCCAGGGAAACGATTCGGCTTCCTGGGGCCTGCTGGGACTGCTCGGCCTCTTGGGGTTGGTGGGGCTGGCCCGTCCTCGACGTCACCGACCGGTGGCGTCCGACCCGCTCTCCGCGTATCCGGTGATGCGTGACTGGCGGTCCTCCGCACGAGCAACCCCCACAGCCGCTCGGCGCAACGCGCCTTCGACTCCACCGCGGAACACACCCGCGGCCCCACCACGAAACCGCCCGTACCCGCCCGCGCCGACCGCCTATCTGCCCTCGGTCGTCCCAGCACAGAACCGAGGTGACGGAGAACGCTCCTCCGTCCGGCCGAAACCGACACCGCCGCCACCGCCGTCTCCCACGCAGCGCACGTCCTCGGACGGATCGGCGACGAGCATCACCCAAGACGGCAGCATCCGGCTCGCGCCCGCGCCGCCACTGCATGCCGAGCGGCTGAGCGAACCGAGTCTCGACGACATCGACGTATCCGGCACGACCGTTGTCCCCGCCGTCGAGCCGCGATGGCCCCAGCGCGAGTACTACTGAAAACCACCCGCACGCCGGTTTTCGAGCGGGTGCGCCGGCGATGCAACCCGACACGTGGTGCGTTACGTCAACCCGGCATGAGGTGGATACGAGCGATCGTCGGCACGGCCGCGCTGTTGTTGGCCGTGACCGCGTGTGGAGAACAGACGGCGACCAACGAGCGACCCGAACAGGATCCCGGTGTGGCACCCGCGGCACAGGAGTTGTCCCGGGCACCGCAGGACGGCCCCGTTCCGGAAGAGAAGATCGACGCGTCCGCGTTGCCGGAGGGCTATCCGATCGACGCGATGGCCTCCGACGAAGGGCGCACGTTGACGATCGTGGCCCAGGAGGGAGGCTGCACGAAGGTGAGTGCGACGCTGGCGGAACAGACTGAGGAACGAGTCACGGTGACACTCGTGGAGGCCAAGCCTGCCGATGAGAACACGATGTGCACAATGGACGTTCGATACCCACCGCTGACGGTGGAACTCGACGAGCCACTGGGGGACCGTGAGCTCGTCCTCGAACACGAACACACCACCTACTGACACCGGCGGGCTGACGCTGTCGCGAAAGGACTCGGCGTCAGCCCGCCCGGCCGGTGTCCGGTTATGAGCGGAACGAGATCTGCAACACCGGTTCGGACGTGTCGGCGAAGAAGTCGTTGCCCTTGTCGTCGATCACGATGAACGCGGGGAAGTTCTCGACCTCGATCCGCCACACGGCTTCCATGCCCAGCTCTGGGTACTCCAGGACCTCCACCTTCTTGATACAATCCTGTGCCAGCCGCGCGGCGGGGCCACCGATCGAGCCGAGGTAGAAGCCGCCGTGCTTCCGGCACGACTCGGTCACCTGCTTCGACCGGTTGCCCTTGGCCAACATCACCAGCGAACCACCGGCGGCCTGGAACTGCTCGACATAGGAGTCCATTCGGCCCGCCGTCGTCGGTCCGAACGAACCGGACGCGTAGCCGTCGGGAGTCTTCGCTGGCCCCGCGTAGTACACCGGGTGGTCCTGCAGGTACTGCGGCATCGGCTCGCCCGCCTCCAGCCGCTCGGCGATCTTGGCGTGGGCGATGTCGCGGGCGACCACCAACGGACCGGTCAGGCTCAGGCGCGTCTTCACCGGCAGGCTCGACAACTGCTGCCGGATCTCGGACATCGGCCTGGTCAGGTCCACCTCGACGACCTCGTCCGACAGCTCGTCGGCGGTCACGTCGGGCAGGAACCGTGCCGGGTCCCTTTCGAGCTGCTCCAGGAACACGCCTTCCGGAGTGATCTTGGCCTTGGCCTGGCGGTCGGCCGAGCAGGACACCGCGATACCGACGGGGCAGGACGCCCCGTGGCGGGGCAGCCGGATCACCCGGACGTCATGGCAGAAGTACTTGCCGCCGAACTGGGCGCCGATGCCGAACTGGCGGGTCATCTCCAGCACCTGCTGCTCCAGCTCGACGTCTCGGAAGCCGTGGCCGAGCTCGGAACCTTCCTGGGGCAACTCGTCCAGGTAACGTGCGGAGGCGAGCTTGGCCACCTTCAGGTTGTACTCGGCGGACATGCCTCCGACCACGATCGCGAGGTGGTAGGGCGGACACGCCGCGGTGCCGAGGCTGCGCAGCTTCTCGTCCAAAAACCGTGCGAGCCGCTTCGGGTTCAACACGGCCTTCGTCTCCTGATACAGGAACGTCTTGTTGGCGCTGCCGCCACCCTTGGCCATGAACAGGAACTCGTAGCTGGGGTCCTGGTCGCCCCCGGCCTCGTCCTTGTGGAACAGCTCGATCTGGGCGGGCAGGTTGGTGCCGGTGTTGCGCTCCTCCCAGAAGTTCAGCGGCGCCATCTGCGAGTACCGCAGATTCAGCTCTTGGTAGGCGTCGAAGATGCCCTTCGACAGGGCCCGCTCGTCGTCCCCACCGGTGAGCACGCCTTCCGTGCGCTTACCGATGACGATGGCCGTGCCCGTGTCCTGGCACATGGGCAGCACCCCGCCCGCCGAAATGGCGGCGTTGCGCAGCAGGTCCATGGCCACGAACCGGTCGTTTCCGCTGGCCTCGGGGTCGTCGACGATCGCGCGCAACTGCGCCAGATGCGACGAGCGCAGCAGATGCTGGATGTCGTTGATGGCCGTGCGCGCCAGCAGTGTCAGCGTCTCCGGCTCGATCTCCAGGAACCGGCGACCCGCGGCCTCCACGACACGCACCCCTTCGGCTGTCACGAGCCGGTACTCGGTGGTGTCCTGGCCCAGCGGGAGGACGTCTGTGTAGTTGAACTCGGGTGTGGTGCGGCCGGGGGAGGACCCCGACCCGGGAGTGGTCACAGTCACAGCTCGGGCTCCGTTGCACATGGGTCTCGGGGGTCTTGACCGTATCGCGCGGACGGAGCCGAGAACACCGGACCACGCCGGGTCGCGATGCAGATCACCTGCAGAACACCTGCTGGCAGCTCTGTGACGACGGGCTTATGCGCGCAGTCGGAAGGCCGGACCCACCCCGACAAGTCCGACCTTCCGCGGCAGGCGACCGGGAATACCGGTCGCGTAGACCAACACTGCCGAAAACGGCCGAAGCCGCCCTGTGAGCGCGCCCTCGACCGTCTCGTGAACCGGGCCCCTGGTCAACAGGGCATCCGGGTGATTGTGGTGCCCGCCGTAGGTGTTACTCGGGGTGTCGCTGCGGATCAGCTCGCGTAGGCGCGGAGACGATCGGCGCGCTCGCCGTGGCGGAGCTTGGCCATGACCTCGCGTTCGATCTGCCGCACCCGTTCCCGGGACAGGCTGAAGTGCTTGCCGATCTGGTCGAGCGTGCGGGGCTGGCCGTCGTCGAGGCCGTAGCGCAGCCGGATCACGCGCTGTTCCCGGTCGTCGAGCGTGGCCAACACACGCCGCAGGTCGTCCTGCAACAGTGTCGTGATCACCGAGTTCTCGGCGTCGATGGCCTCGGAGTCCTCGATGAAGTCGCCCAACGGCGCGTCCTCTTCCGTGCCGACGGGCATGTCGAGGCTTACGGGATCGCGTGCGTGATCGAGCAGATCCGCCACCTTGTTCTCCGCGATACCGGACTCGGCGGCCAGCTCCTCGTGGGTGGCCTCCCTGCCGAGCTTCTGGTGCAGGTCGCGCTTGATGCGGGCGAGCTTGTTGACCTGCTCCACGAGGTGGACCGGCAGGCGGATGGTGCGGCCCTGATCGGCCATGCCGCGTGTGATGGCCTGGCGGATCCACCAGGTCGCGTAGGTGGAGAACTTAAAGCCCTTGGTGTAGTCGAACTTCTCCACCGCGCGGATCAGGCCGAGGTTGCCCTCCTGGATGAGGTCCAGCAGTGGCATGCCGCGCCCCGTGTAGCGCTTGGCCAATGAGACCACGAGCCGGAGGTTCGCCTGCAGCAGGTGGTCCTTGGCGTTCTCCCCGTCGCGCACGACCTCGGACAGCTCCGCCCTGCGTTCCCGGGAGAGGTCGCCGGAGGTGTCCAGCATGTGCTTCGCGAACACGCCCGCCTCGATACGCTTGGCGAGGTCGACCTCCTCCTCTGCGGTCAGCAGTGCCGTTTTGCCGATACCGTTGAGATACACACGCACTAGGTCAGCGGCAGGCCCCTGCGCGTCGAGGTCGGCTTCCTCGGCGGGCGCAGGCATCACCTCGTCGGTGGGCACGGGAATGTCCCGTTCGCGAATGCCGCGAGCCTCACGTTCGAGTGTCTGGACGGACATATTGCCTCCCCGGTCAACGGGCTGACGTGTCGTGCTTCGCTCACGCCTGCTTCTGCGCCGCGTGGCGAGCCTGTGGAACCCGCCTCGCGTGCCCAGCTCCCCGGCTGGACATTCAAGTCAACGTCGGGATGCGCCAAATCGTTCCCGAGCGCCATGCTGTGTTGACTGCCTCACGCTGAGGCATCCGGAGAGCACGGTGCGGCGTGAACGGAAAGGACGGTCTGCCGTTTCGGGGAAGCGGCAACGAAGGTGGTCCAGACCTCTTTGGGTGGTGTCAGACCTCCACCAGGACGGTGAAAGGGCCGTCGTTGACGCTGTGTACCGACATCATCGCGCCGAAGCGTCCGGTCTCCACTCGGGCGCCACGATCGCGCAACCTCTGCACGACGGCGTCGACGAGGGGCTCGGCCTGCTCGGGGCGCGCTGCCGCCGTCCATGAGGGGCGCCGGCCCTTGCGGGTATCGCCGTAGAGCGTGAACTGACTGACCACGAGCAGTGGCGCTCCCGTGATGGCGCACGACTGTTCGTCCTGGAGAATGCGCAATTCGTGCAATTTGCGGGCCATTGTCTCCGCTTTGTCGGGAGTGTCGTCGACGTGCACACCCAACAGCACGAGCAACCCGGCCTCGGTGATGGCACCCACGACCTCGTCGTCCACGGTGACCGAGGCCTCGGTGACCCGGGCGACCACGGCCCTCATCGGCTCGCCTCCAACATTCCGTGCCTCACCAGTTCCGCGACGAGCGGTCGAGCGGCCGTACGCAGGGTGTCCGTGTCCTCGCCGTGCGCCGCGGCCAACAATTCCAGTAGGTCGTTCATCGACAGCACGCCGCGACAGCCCGCGAGCAGGGCGGTGGTGAGTTCGTCGAGTTCGTGTTGCCAACCGGGGCCGTCTCCACGGTGCAGCCTGCGTACCGTCGTAGACCACCCGTCCTCGGTAGGCGCGTCGATGCGTTCCAACGCGACGGTGTCGGGCACGCGGTAGACGACGTCGAGCAGGTCGTGGTCGTGGGCTCGCAGCCAGTCCACGCGATCGAGCCAGGCCGCCGCCTCCTCGCCGAGCGGATCGTCGTAGGCGTGCCGCAGGTCCTCGCACACGATGGTGGGCGAGGCGGCGTTCTCAGCGCGTCGCAAAGTGACGAACCCGAAACCGACACCCTCCACGTCGTTCTCGGCGAACCAGTCCAGCCACGCGCCCGCCTTCGCCCGCCCCTCCTCGGAGCGGGGTTCGATACCGGCGTCCCGTAGCCACGTTCCCACGTACAGCGCGGGGTCGGCGATGTCGCGTTGGACGAACCAGGCGTCGGTGTGGGGCGGCAGCCAACGGGTCACTCGATCCGTCCAGTCCTCGTCGCGCACATGCAGCCACGAGGCCAGCAGGTGTCCCGTGCCGTTCTCGGTGAGGAACCCCGGGAGCTGCCGCACCAGCAGGGCGCTGGCGTCGTCACCCGCGAGGCCCGAATCGCGATAGACGTAGTCGACCCTCGGCGGGCCGACCACGAACGGCGGATTGCACACGATGCGGTCGAACCGCCGCCGTGCCACGGGCGCGAACCAGTCGCCCTGAAGCAGTTCGACGTCGAGCTCGTTCAACGCGAACGTCGCCTGCGCCAACCGCAGCGCCCTCGCGGACGTATCGGTCGCGGTGACCCGCTGCGCGTACTTGCTCGCGTGCAACGCCTGGACTCCGTTGCCGGTGCCGAGGTCGAGCACGCTTTCCACGGGACGTCGGCTCGTGGCGCGCACGAGGCTGAGCGACGCATGCCCGACCCCGAGCACGTGATCGGATGCCGCGGGCCTGCCCGCCTGCTCGGGATCGAGGTCCGATACCACCCACCAGCTGTCGTTCTCGTCACCGTGTGGACGGATGTCGAAACCCGCGCGCAGACCGGAGCCGTCCGCGCCGCGCACGATGCCGACATCGAGCGCGGCGTCGAGCGACAACGGAGCCAACGCGGCGGCCACGGCGTCGCGAGGCTCGGTCTCTCCGAGCAGGAAGAGCCGCACCAGTACGCCCAGGGCCCCGGCGTCCAGACTGGCCCGGCGGGCGGGTTCCGGCTCACCTCGGCCGAGCGCGGCATGGGCCTGTGGGCCCAGAAGATCGACTACACCGTCGGTGTCGTAGCGGGCGTTGCGGAACGCCTCCCGAAGACGGGAACAGACCTCGGTGGAGAACTCGGGCAGAGCATCGTTCACGGTTCGTCATCGTCGCACGCCAGCCGCACCGCGTGGCGCCGGGAGCCCACGCGGGCCCAAAAAGTTGCCCTCCTGGTGTGTTGGGCGAACTCCTCCGGTGAGAGCATGGGGAGTGGAGGTGAGGCGGTGAACGAGCACGACAAGCACGCCGAACCGGTGCTGATCACCGAGGCAGCGCCCTCCTACGAGGATGAACACGCGGCGCGCAAGCGCAAATACCTCATCATGATGGCCATGCGACTGCCCTGCCTGGTACTGGCAGGGGTCTTCTACCAGACGTGGTGGTTGGCGCTGGGGTTGGTGGTGCTGTCGCTCCCGCTGTCGTGGGTCGCGGTACTGATCGCCAACGACCGCCCGCCTCGCAAGGCCGAGCGCGTCCACAGGTACCGACGCTCGGCCCGCGCGATCGAGAGCAACAAGCACCGCGTCATCGACGCACCCGAATCCTGATCGAACGTTTCCGGGTCGTCGATTTTCCCCACATCGTCACGGTTGAGCGCCTACGCGGCTGACGGCTCTGGCACCGAGTGCCGCGCCGTGGGCCAGCGCGGCTCTCGGCGATTCGCCCTGTAGCCAGGCGATGATGACGCCCGCATCGAACGCGTCGCCGGCGCCGGTGCTGTCCACACACTGCACGGGCTCCGCCGGCGCGGTCACGATGCCGTCGTCGTCGACCCAAGCGGCGCCCTCCAGCCCGAACGTGACCGCTACCGCGCCCACCGAGTCGAGCAGCCGTCTCGCCGCCTCGGGGGCTTGAGAGCCCGTGAGCGCCCGCAGCTCGTCCGCGTTGGGCAACAGCAGGTCCACGCCCTGTACGTCCGCGAGGAAGGCCTGGGGATCGGTCAGCAGTGCGGCAGCTTGAGGGTCGACCGATGTCGTCAGGCCCCTTCGCTTGGCCTCGGTCAGCGCCTCCAGACCGCCGGCGCGTGAGGACGGATCCAACAGCACATAGCCGGACAGGTGAAGGTGGTCGGCTCCCTCCAACGCGGTTGCGGGGATGTCGTCGGGACGGAACCGCTTGTTGGCCCCCCGGTCGGGGAGCATGGTGCGCTGTCCCTCCGCGTCGACGAGCACTACCACACAGCACGTGGCCGTGTCGGGGTCCACGGCGAACTCGCAGTGCACCCCGGCCGCTTCCAGCTCGCTACGGAGCAGGCGACCACCCGCGTCGTCGCCCACGCGAGCGACCAGCGTGGGGTCGGCGCCCTGATCTCGCAACCACAGCGCCGTGTTGGCTCCGGCGCCGCCACCCGTGACAGCGACGGCCGCGCGGGTGTCACCGCCGTGGACGATGGGGTTCTCGTGCCGGGCCACGATGTCCAGGCCGACATCTCCGACGACCACGACCCTCATCGCGCCAGCTCCGCGGCGACGCGCGCGGCGAGGCCGGCATTGGACAGTACGAGTGCCTCGTTGGCGTCGAGACTGGCACCACCGCTCGCGGTGTGGAAATGCTCCAGCAGCATCGGCGTGACGTCGGCTCCGGTGATACCGCGGTCCCGCACCAGCTCCAGTCCCTCGGCCAACAGTCGATCGTGCATCTCGCGGTCGAGTTCGTGTTCGACGGGCACGGGGTTGGCCAGGACCATGCCGGAAGTGGAGAACCTCCGGTGCGCGGCCAGGACGGCCGCCGCCTGCGCGGGGTCGTCCACCCGATGCGGGACCGGGTGACCGGACGAACGCAGGTAGAAAGCGGGGAAGTCGTCGGTGCGGTAACCCAGCACGGGAACCGAATGCGTCTCCAGCACTTCCAGGGTGGCGGCGATGTCGAGGATCGACTTCATCCCCGAACACACCACCAGGATGGCCGTGTTCGCCAGGGTGCCGAGGTCGGCGGAGACGTCCCAGGTCACGCTCGTGCCCGGCGTCGGATGGTGCACACCGCCGAGCCCGCCGGTGGCGAACACCGAAATGCCCGCCGCGGCGGCCAGCGTCGCCGTGCTCGCCACGGTGGTGGCCCCCGAGCGGCCCAGCGCCACACTGGGGCCGAGATCGCGCAGCGACAGCTTGTCGAGCTCCGAGTCCGCGGCACAGACACGCTCGAGTTCGACTTCGGTGAGTCCTATCCGGGGAATGCCGTCCAGAACGGCGATCGTGGCGGGCACCGCACCCGCGTCCCGCACGACGCCTTCGAGTCGGTGAGCGACCTCCAGGTTGCGTCCGGGTGGCAGGCCGTGGGACAGCAGGGTGCTTTCGAGGGCGACGACCGGCGCGTGGGTGGTGACGGCGTCGGCGACCTCGGGGGACAACGACAGCGGGGTGTCGGGCTGTGTGTTCACGGGCATGCATCCTCGCCCATCGGGTCGGCAGGACTTCATGGGGCATCGTGGAAGTGAGGCATCATGGAAGTGTGAGTACGATGACGCTTCCTGAAGTCGAGACCAGGCCGGAGAGCACCGACACCACGGACGACGACTCTCCGAAGATGTTCCACTACGTGCGCAAGAACAAGATCGCCGAGAGCGCGGTCATGGGCACGCACGTGGTGGCGCTCTGCGGGGAGGTCTTCCCGGTGACGAAGTCGCCGAAGCCGGGCTCGCCCGTCTGCCCGGAGTGCAAGCGCGTCTACGAGAATCTGCCTCCCGGCGGCGAGGACTGACCTTCCCATCGAGGCCGGTCAGTCGGGATCGGCCCGGTTCGCCTGGTTCGTCGCCTCGCCGCGGGCCGTCGGCAGTTCCGTGGTCCGCGGCGACGGTCGGGGAAGGGGCCGCGTGCTCGTGTCCTCGTGGCCCTCGTTCTCCCCGGTGTCCTCACCGTCTTCGCCTTCCCCGTGGGGTGTGGATTCCTCACCCCGGCGCGGCCTGCGCAGCGGTTGGGTGGTGCGGTGCCACAGGGTGCCCTTGGCCGCCTCCTCGTTCTGTATGCGTTCTTTGAGCCGTTCCATTTCCAGCCTGCGCCACTTGCGACGCTGCCTGCGGGTCATCTTCGCCGGCCAAAGCTCCTGGATGGCGCTGTTGAAGTAGGCGCCCGCCACGATGGCCAGGCCGATGAAGAACGTGAACAGCAAAAACGCGATCGGTGTCGCCAACGCCCCGTAGGTGTAGCCGGTCGTGGTGATCCAGCTGATGTAGAAGCGCAGGCCGACACTGGACAGCAGGAAGATCACCATCGCCAGAACGGCGCCCGGAAGTCCTCGATGCCAGGGCAGTTTGCGCGGTAGCGCGAGCTTGTACAACGTGGCCAACGCGAGCACCAGCAGCACCGCCACGGTGGGGTAGTAGAGCACGCTCAGCCACGACGCGATGGTGGGTTGCCAGTCAGCCGGGAAGAACTCCGGCAGCAGATCCGGCCCGATGGCGATGATGGGCAGCCCGATCACCAGCAACACCAGGCTGCCCAGGTACAGCAGCAGCGCGAAGATGCGTTGCCAGACTTCGTTGCGCACGCCGTACTGGTCGTGGGCCACGGTGATGGCGTCCACGAACGACGACATCGCCGACGAACCCGCCCACAACGAGATGAGGAAACCCACGGATACGATCTCGCCTTTGCCCGTGGTCAGTATGTCGTCGACCGTCGGCTCGATGATCTGCGTGACCACGCTGTCACTGAAGATCGTGTCCGAGAAAGCGATGATCTTGTCGTGCACCTGGCGGACGATGTTGTCGCCGAACCAGTTGCCGACGAATCCGAGACTGCCCAGCAGGCCGAGCAGCAACGGCGGTAACGACAGCGTCTGCCAGAACGCGGCCTCGGCCGACTCGGAGAAGATGTTGCCTTCCCACGCTTTGCTCAACGTGCGGCCCAGCAGACGCAAAGGCCCCTTGCGTCTGGTCGGTCGCGCGGGTCGGGGTTCACCCTTATCGTCGGTGGTGCCGCTTTTTCGCGTCTGCATTGCGGCTCCCAGCATGGTCTATCGGGGCCGGAACGGCCCGCCTACCCCCACGGCGTGTCCTTCTCAGTTTCCCCGATGCCGCTCCAGGTAAGCTTGCGCGGGCACCCTCACTGACTTCAGGCACGGCAGCCGAGCACCGTCGTGAGGGTTTTCGCATGTCCCGTGTGTCGAGGAGTTGGAGCGTCGGTGTCGGAGACGGCCAAGGTCCGGGGCGGTGTCACCTCCGCACCCGAGCCCGCGCACGACGCGACGGCCCGCCCCCTGCGTGCGTGGCAGCGTCGCGCGCTCACCAAGTACCTCACGCGCAAGCCTAAGGATTTCCTCGCCGTGGCGACGCCCGGCGCGGGTAAGACGGTATTCGGTCTGCGGGTGGCTGCCGAACTGCTTTCCGATCGCACCGTCGAGGCGGTCACCATCGTCACCCCCACCGAACACTTGAAGCACCAGTGGGCGGAATCGGCGGAGCGTGCCGGTATAGCGATCGACTCGAACTTCCGTAACTCCGACGGAGTCACGTCCTCGGACTACCAGGGTGTCGCGGTCACCTATGCCCAGGTCGCCGCCCATCCGACTCTGCACAGGGTGCGTACCGAGAACCGTAAGACCCTCGTCATCCTCGACGAGATCCATCACGCGGGCGACGCCAAATCGTGGGGTGACGCCGTCTTTGAGGCGTTCACCCCCGCGGTCCGCAGGCTGGCGTTGACGGGTACCCCGTTCCGCAGCGACGACTCGCCGATTCCTTTCGTCACCTACGAGCCGGACGCCGACGGCGCGCTACGCAGCAAGGCCGACCATGCCTACAACTACGCGGACGCGCTGGCCGACGGTGTCGTGCGGCCCGTGGTGTTCCTGGCCTACTCGGGCGAGGCGTCGTGGCGCACGAGCGCGGGTGACGAGTTCACCGCCCGGCTCGGGGAACCGCTCACCGCCGAGCAGAACGCCAGGGCGTGGCGCACCGCCCTCGACCCCGGCGGGGAGTGGATCCCAGCCGTGTTCCAGGCGGCTGACACGCGGTTGACGCAATTGCGGACCAGCGGCATGCCCGACGCGGGCGGATTGGTCATCGCCACCGACCAGGAATCGGCCCGTGCGTACGCGAAGATCCTGGCGAGGATCGCGGGAGAACAGCCCGTGGTGGTGCTTTCCGACGATCCGAGGGCGACCAAACGCATCGCGGAGTTCTCCGAGTCCGATCAGCGCTGGCTCGTGGCGGTCCGCATGGTCTCCGAAGGCGTCGACGTGCCCAGGTTGGCTGTCGGCGTGTACGCCACCAGCGCGTCGACCCCGTTGTTCTTCGCCCAGGCCATCGGCCGATTCGTGCGTTCCCGGCAGCCCGGGGAGACGGCGAGTGTCTTCCTGCCCAGCGTCCCGGTGCTGCTGGAACTGGCCAGCGAACTGGAGGCCGAACGGGACCACGTGCTCGGCAAACCCCACCGGGAGAAGGACGGCTGGGACGACGAGCTGATCGTCGCGGCCAACCGCACCGACGACGAGCGCGGTGAGGAGGAGAAGTCGTTCACCTCGCTCGGCGCCTCGGCGGAGCTCGACCAGGTAATCTACGACGGTAACTCGTTCGGTACGGCCGTGTTCTCGGGTAGCGAGGAGGAACAGGAATACCTCGGTCTACCGGGACTGCTGGATGCCGATCAGGTGCGGGCGTTGCTGCGTAAGCGGCAGGAGGAACAGCTCGCCGACGCCAAGCGACGCAAACCCAAGGCCGACAAGACCGAGGAACAGCAACCCGCGCCCACGCCCCGTCCGGCTTCGGTGAACGAACGACTCAAGGCGCTGCGTAAGGAACTGAACACGCTCGTCGGTCTCTACCACCACCGCACGCGCAAACCGCACGGTGTGATTCACAACGAGTTGCGGCGGGTCTGTGGCGGGCCGCCGACGGCGATGGCCACTGTGGAGCAGTTGGAGGAGCGCATCGCCACCCTGCGCTCCTGGTAGACCCGGCAAGCCTGGTAAGCCGCCGTTTCCGGCTTCCGGGCCTTTCACGAGTCCGAGGAGACAAGCTGCGAGGCTCTTGCGGCGCGTCCGGCCTCGTCTACAGGGTTTTTTCGTTCCGGCCGCAGCAGTGGTCTCATCGCCTTTCCGTCGATGGAAAGGGAATTTCCGCGTGGGCACCGGGGAAGTCGCCGCAGAGGCCCACGCTATGCGGAGGACGTGCATACGAAACGGGGGCGGAGACCCCTCATTGGGAATCCCCGCCCCCGTACACCTCTGCGGCTGGATGACGGCGTCAACGCTGGATGTCGGCGTCCAGCTCCTTCAGCTTGGCCTCGTACTCGCGGCCGTGGTGGCCACAGAACAACAGCTCTCCGCCGTTCGGGAGAACGGCGCGCATCTGTGCGGCTGCTCCGCAACGGTCACAACGGTCCGCAGCGGTCAGTTCGGGGCGGGTGAGCGTCGTCGATGTCATTGGAGTCTCCCTCCGTCCCGGCATCGCCAGCCGATGCCATCGTTCAGCCGCGACCACCGTGGTCTGCGTCCCCGCCGATCGCGGTGGCTCGCTGCCTCCACTCTTGCAGACGTTTCGGCTCTCGCAAGTGTTCCCGAGTCGTGTGGGAGCCGTGTCACGTCTGATTAGCCCGAATGTCGCAGGCAATTCAACGATACCTGTGTGGGGGCCTGAAAAGCCCGTATCGAGGGCCGTTTGCAGTGGTCAGGCACTATCGGAAGACGTGACGCTCTCCACCAGGAAAAGCACGATGGATGCCGTTCCCGCGCCCGTCGTGTTCGTTATCAGCGGAATTTCCATGTACGTCGGCGCGGCGCTGGCGGTGTGGCTGTTCGAAGTCGCCACGCCTGCGGGAGTGGCATGGCTTCGATGCCTCGGAGCGGCTCTCATCCTGCTGGCCTGGCGCAGACCCGGGCGGGAGGCCTGGCGGGGCCGCGCGCTGTGGCTGGCGGGCGCTTTCGGCATGGTGACGGCCGGGATGAACGTGTTGTTCTACGAGGCGATCGCACGCCTGCCGCTGGGAACGGCGGTGGCGATCGAATTCGTCGGCCCCGTGTTGGTGGCAGCGTTGGGATCGCGGGGGATGAGAGATCTCGCGGCTCTCGCCAGTGTCACCGTCGGTGTCGCGGTGATCGCCGACGTGCAATGGGAAGGCAGTCCCGCGGGAGTGGCGTTCGCTCTGGGCGCGGCGGTGGCGTGGGCGGCCTACATCGTGCTGGGCAAGCGCGTCGCTCTCGCGGGCAACGGCGTCGACAGCCTGGCCGTGGGGTTCACCGTCGCCACAGTGGTGCTCTCACCTCTTGTGCTCGGCACCACCTCGGTGTGGGGAGAGCCGGACCTACTCGCGTTCGCGGTCGGTGTCGGCCTGCTGTCCACGGTCGTGCCCTACGCGCTCGACCAGGTGGTTCTACGCCGGGTGGGCCAGTCGCGGTTCGCGCTGCTGTTGGCTCTGCTACCCGTCACGGCCGCCGTCATAGGGTTCGTGATGCTACGCCAGGTACCCACCCTCGGTGAGACTCTCGGCATCCTCGCCGTCGTGGTAGGTGTGGCATTGCGGTCGGGCTCGACCGATCGGGAAGCGGCGTAAGCCGAAACAGGGCCACAAACGCATGTTGGGGCCGGGAGAGCCTCCGGGGATGCCGATCCCGGCCGTCTCTCCCGGCCCCAACGCGCCGAGTGGAGTCGGTGCTACGACCTTTAGTCCAGGTAGTCCCGCAGGACCTGCGAGCGGGACGGGTGACGCAGCTTCGACATGGTCTTGGACTCGATCTGCCGGATGCGTTCCCGCGTGACGCCGTACACCTGGCCGATCTCGTCCAGGGTGCGGGGCTGGCCGTCGGTGAGCCCGAAGCGCAGCCGCACCACGCCGGCCTCCCGCTCGGACAGCGTCTGCAGCACCGATTGCAGCTGGTCCTGCAGCAGTGTGAACGACACGGCGTCCACGGCCACCACGGCCTCGCTGTCCTCGATGAAGTCACCCAGCTGCGAGTCGCCTTCGTCGCCGATCGTCTGGTCCAGCGAGATCGGCTCTCGCGCGTACTGCTGGATCTCCAGGACCTTCTCCGGAGAGATGTCCATCTCCTTGGCGAGCTCTTCCGGCGTGGGCTCGCGGCCCAGGTCCTGCAGCAGCTCACGCTGGATACGGCCGAGCTTGTTGATGACCTCCACCATGTGCACCGGGATACGGATGGTGCGGGCCTGGTCGGCCATGGCCCTGGTGATGGCCTGGCGGATCCACCAGGTCGCGTAGGTGGAAAACTTAAAGCCCTTGGTGTAGTCGAACTTCTCCACCGCACGGATCAGGCCGAGGTTGCCCTCCTGGATAAGGTCCAGGAAAGCCATGCCGCGCCCGGTGTAGCGCTTGGCCAGCGACACCACGAGCCGGAGGTTCGCCTCGAGCAGGTGGCTCTTGGCCCGCTCACCGTCACGCACGATCCACTTCAGGTCACGGCGCATCTGGGTGGAGAGCTTCTCGCCCTCCTCCTCGGCGACCCGGAGTCGCTCGGCGGCGTAGAGCCCGGCCTCGATGCGCTTGGCGAGCTCGACCTCCTCCTCGGCGTTGAGCAGGGCGACCTTACCGATTTGCTTCAGGTAAGCCCGTACCGAGTCGGCGGATGCGGTGAGCTCGGCGTCCTTGCGCGCCTGGCGCAGGGCCTCGGACTCCTCCTCGTCCCACACGAAGTCCGGGTCGTTCCGCGATCCGGACTCCTCGTCGGATTCGTCGGAGTCCTCGGTGACGGTGGCGTCGACGACGTCCACTTCTACGGCGTCGACGTCGAGGTCGGACAGGTCGACGTCCTCGAGCTCGGGACTGTCGAGGTTCTCGTCCGCCTCGGAGGCCTTCTTGCTCTTGGCCTTCGACCGAGTCGTCTTGGACTTCTCCGACTTCGTGGTGGTCTTTCGCGTCCGAGTGGTCTTCGCGGACTTCGCGGGAGCCTTCTTCGCGGCCGTCTTGCGGCCCGACGACTTCGCCTCCGGCGTGGCCGTTTCGTCCACGGCCGCCGTGCCCTCATCGACAGTCGTCGGTTCAGCGGCGCTCGTTGTCTTAGTCCCGCTTCGGGATGCGGTCTTTGCGGCTGCCACGTACGCCCTTTCGCAGCGGTCGGTCACGACGAACCGAGACGTGGGGTCCCGGCTGCCTCAGGATCGGGGAACATGCCCCGGCCTGCGGTTTTGTCTCCCGCAGCCGAGAGCCGTGTTCCATTGTAACGACGGCGACGGAAAGAGTCGCGCGGGCGATCATCTTTCGAACCCTCTTCGGGCTCCCGGCGGCGTCGTTCGCGGCGGGGGAAGGAGCCGGAGGCGGCGCGGGGGATCAGTGCGAAAGACCCTCCCTCGCGGCGGCCGCCGCGCCCACGATCCCCGCGTTGTTCAGCAAGGATGCCGTGATGACCGGTGTTCGGATGTCCAGCAGCGGCACCCACTTGTGTGACTTCTTGCTCACCCCGCCGCCGACGATGAACAGATCGGGCCAGATGAGGTTCTCCAACACAGTCAGATAACGATTGACGCGCTTGGCCCAATCCGGGTACGAGAGGCCCTCGTTGTCCTTCACCGAGGCCGCGGCTCTCTTCTCCGCGTCGTGGCCGTCGATCTCGATGTGCCCGAACTCGGTGTTCGGCATGAGCGTCCCGTCCTGGAACAGAGCGCTTCCGATGCCTGTGCCGAACGTGAGCAGCGCGACGACCCCCTTCTTCGCGGCCGGGTCCCCGAAACGGATCTCGGCCATGCCCGCGGCGTCGGCGTCGTTGAGCATCGCCACGTTGGAGACGTTCCGGCCGAGCCGTTCCGCGAACAGTGCCCCCGCGTCGAGGCCGATCCAGCTGGGGTCGATGTTGGCCGCGGTCTGGGCGACGCCCTTCTTGATGACGGAAGGGAGCGTGATGCCGATAGGGCCGTCCCAGTCGAAACGGGCCACGATCTCACCGACGACATCGGCCACTGCGGCGGGCGTCGAGGGCCTGGGTGTGTCGACGCGGACGCGGTCGCCGATGAGCTCACCTTTGTCCAGGTCGACCAGCGCACCCTTGATACCGCTTCCGCCGATGTCGATACCGAACCCGCGGTTCGCCGTCATGGGCGAGGCCCCTTCCTTCTCGATTCAGAAGTCGTTGGGCGAAACTGTAACCAAGTGTGCTCCCATAGTCGGTGTGGGAGCTGTGGAATCCGACATCGAGAGCCTGACCGCGACCGCCGAGCAGGTCGCCGTCGAGGCCGCTGATCTGGTCCGGGACGCCTACGAGTCCATGCTGGCGGGAACGTCCGTGGACGTCGACACCAAGTCCAGCGAGACCGACGTGGTGACAGCGGTGGACACCGCCTCGGAACGACTCGTCCGCGAGAGGCTGGCGGTGTTGAGACCGCACGATACGGTGCTCGGCGAGGAGGAGGGTACCCACACCGCCGAGCACTCTCCGGAAGGCACCGGGGTGACCTGGGTGGTGGACCCGATCGACGGGACCGTCAACTTCCTGTACGGACTGCCGTGGTTCGCCGTCTCTGTCGCCGCGCAGATCGACGGGATGTCCGTGGCCGGTGCGGTGGTCGAGCCCGCCAGCGGACGACGGTGGACCGCCACCCGAGGGCGCGGGGCATGGCTCGACGGGCGCCCGTTGCGGGTCTCGGCGCCCGACGACCTCGGAGTGTCGCTGCTGGCGACCGGATTCGCCTACACCTCCGAGCGTCGAGCACGTCAGGCGAGACTCGTCGCGGCGGTGTTGAACAAGGTGCGGGACATCCGGCGGCAAGGCTCGGCCGCGCTCGACCTGTGCGCCGTCGCTGCGGGGTGGATCGATGCCTATGTCGAGCACGGGCTGCAACGTTGGGATTGGGCCGCGGGCGCGCTGATAGCCGAGGAGGCGGGAGCCGTAGTCACCCTTCCGGGCGAGGATCCGGAGCTGGGCGCGGACGCCATCCTGGCCGTGGCGCCCTCGATCGCCGAACCACTGCGCGCCACACTGCTGGAGTGCGACATCTCCGATGTTTGACAGAGCCTGACAGAGCCTGACAGGCCGGGTAGAACCTCCGAACCTCTGACAAGAGCCTGGTGGGGCCTGAGGGGACCTGGGGCCGCGTGGGGACAGCGGCCGGGTGTGTTCCCCGGGTGCGTTCGGGTCTTCGGGGCGCTCAGCAGTGCTTGGGCAGCGTTTCGGCGAGCAGTTCGTCGTCGATCACGGGACCGCCGCCATCGATGGACTGCTCGTCGGTCTCGGCACCGTTGTCGGACTCCCACGACTTGAGTCGGTCGAGGATGTCCACAGCCGCGTCCGGCATCCGGAAGTCGTTGAATTGCGTGCCGATGGCCAGATCCACCGACGCGTCCTCGCGGTCGTCCTGGACGAGTTCGAGACACGGGTCGATCAACTGCACCGTGCGGGCGGCGCGTTCGCCGTCCGGGCCGAACCGGATCTGCCCGTGGCAGTCGGCCACCGCACCGTTCGTGTACACCTCGTCGTTGCGGGGATCCAGGACGCGGGTGAAGCCGAGTCGGCGCAACTCCTCTGTGGCGATCGAGGCGTCACCGCGGGTGCCGTTCGCGTTGAGCACCGTGACCTCGACCAGTGACGGGGGAATCGGCGACGTTTCGATCAATGTGTCGTAGGGCAGGCGAGTGAACGTCGTTTCCGCGGGCGGATCGAGCTTCGGCTCACAGGCGATCTCTTCGGCGATGTCCGGCGAGGAGCCGAGGGCGTTCACCCACACGGCCACCGCCGCCACACCGAGCACTCCGAGGAAAATCAAAGCCGGCAGCTGTCTCCGTTTCCGGTACGGCCGCCCCGCGCGCTGCCTGCCGCTTCCGGTGCGGCCCGCTGTACCCGACGCCACCTGCTCGTCCCTCCGCAACACTTGTCCCCAGGGTGTCCGTCACCATGTCCATCGCCATGGCTGGCTCAGGCGTGACAACACGGCGTACCCGACCGCCACTGGATAGCATCACGGCGGTGCCCGCCCGGCAAGCGAGTGGCGGGGGAGCCAGCTCACGGTGCCGCGTCACAACCTGAACGGTGTAGATCGCGCTCCACGAGGTATTAACCCTGTTGGGTGACGTATCTTAGGGCTTGGGTGACCAGCTTCGAGTCGGGGTAGGTGGTGGGCTACCCTTCCCGGGCTCCATCGGTGACGGCGAGGTCGTGAAAGAGACCTCACTCACGCCGGATTCCGGGCACAAA
>NZ_DAHVQP010000107.1:0-8018 GCF_027317685.1 Saccharomonospora sp. | reverse complement strand
GGGCCAGGATCGGAGCGGGCACGCTGGTCGCCGCGGGGGCCGTGGTGCTCGAGGGGACGGAGATCCCGCCGGGTTCCCTCGTCGCGGGTGTCCCGGCCAAGGTCCGACGCCCCCTGACCCCGCAGGAACAGGACGCGATCCGCGCCAACGCCACGAACTATCGGCCGATGGACCGGCTCCACGCCCAAGCACGGCACGCCTGAACCGTCCGCAGAGACCACGTCCGGCTGGGCCGCCCGCCACCGCACAGCGACGGGCGGCCCACCGGCCGGACGTCCCACACCGGCGACAGGGACGTCCCACCCCGAAAGGAACCTCCGACGGAAGTCCAGTCGCCTCGCGATCAACCCACGGACGAGTAATGTGACGCGTCCCCGACCCGGGCGGTGCTGCGTACGCCGTCGACACTCTCCGGAACAGTGCCCGCGACGGTGATCCGGTGCAGTCGGCGCGCGTGGTCGTCGTAGTCGGCCACTCCGTAGTGCTGGGTGGCGCGGTTGTCCCAGATCGCCACGTCACCGGGTCGCCACTGCCAACGGACGGTGTTCTCCAGCCGGGTGATCCGCGCCTGTAACAGGTTGAAGATCACATTGGACTCGGCGGAGGACAGTCCGACGAGGTGCTTGACGAAGTGGCCGAGCAACAGTACGCGTTCACCGGTCTCGGGATGGACCCGGACGACGGGATGCTCGGTCTCGTACACTTCGGAACGGAACTCATCACGGTAGTCCCGCTCCTTCACGTCGATACCGCCGATGCGACGCTCGTCGACATGACGTGAATAGTCGTAGAGATTGGTGTGAACGGCCCACAGCTTCTCGGCCAAAGCCTTGAGCGAGTCGGGCAGATTGGCGTAGGCGGTGGCGGTGTTGGCCCACACCGTCGAACCGCCGTAAGGCGGGATCGTGACCGCACGCAACACACTGAAAGCCGGGATGCGGTCGACGAAGGTGACATCGGAGTGCCAGCTGTTCGCCCGGCCGTATTCGGCGTCGATCGGCAGGATGTTCCCCAGTCCGACGCTGCGCACGGTCGGATGTGGCTGGGTGAGTTCACCGAGCAGTCGCCCGAACGCCTGCTGTCCGGCGTCATCGAGGTGATGCTGCTGCCGGAAGAAGACGACTTTGTGTTCCAAAAGCGCCGCTCGGATCCGGGCCACCGTCGCCTCGTCGAGGTCGCCGCCGAGCCACACACCGTCGATGCGGGCTCCGATGTTGCCCCCGATCTTGGTCACCGAGATGTCGGTTCTGTGTTCCGCTGCTGTGTCCACGCTCATTCTGCGCTCCCTACATTCGCGTGCCGACGTTTTCAGTCTGTTGTCGACACTCCGAATCGGGCAATATATTTACGACGTGAAAACAATTTCTCCCATGGGGTGGGAAAATCTCTCCGTCATTGCGACAACCCCGGGAAACCGTTGATCACCCCAGCGCGGACGTGCCACTCTGGCCGCATGAACCGCTTCGGACCACTCATCCCCGTCAGCCACCGGGATGAGGAAGAAGGACGACCGGGAACCGTATCAACACGTTCAAATCCCATTTCCGAAGAATAGTTTCTTCCTGCACGAAACCTGTTCTCATCGATTCGGGTTCTCGTTCCCCCGTCGCAAAGGACGACATCAGTGACGACCATCGACCGACGACGATTCCTCGGACTTGCCACGTTCGGGCTCACGGCCGTAGCGGGAACGCTCACCGGTTGCGGTTCCGCAAGCGGGAACACCGGGACGATCCGTTATCAGGGCTGGGCAGGCCAAGTCACTCCGCCCGAACTGGCGGCGGACCTCGGCTACCTCGGCGATGTCACGCTCGAATGGGTAGGCAACACCATCAGCGGACCACAGGACATCCAATCCGCCGCGACCGGCCAGGTGGACTTCGGCGGCGCGTTCAACGGCGCGGTGGTCAAACTGGCCGCACGCAGGGCACCGATCACCGCGGTCATCGGCTACTACGGCGTCGACGAGGACGAGGCCAGCGGCTACTACGTGCTCGAGGACAGCCCGATCACGGGACCTCGGGACCTGATGGGCGCGAAGGTGGGCATGAACACCCTCGGCGCGCACAGCGAGGCCATGCTGGACATCTACCTGGAACGCCACGGCCTGTCACAGGCCGAGCGTGCGCGGGTGGAGCCGACCGTGATACCGCCGGTCAGCACCGAACAGGCGCTTCGACGGGGGCAGATCGAGGTCGCCGTCCTCAGCGGCGTCCTCCGGGAGAAGGCGTTGGAACGTGGTGGGATCCGCAAACTGTTCAGCGACCACGAACTGCTCGGCGACTTCACGGCGGGCACGTACGTGTTCCGTGACGACTTCCTCGCCCGTAACCCGGAGACCGTGCGCACCTTCGTCACCGGGGTGGCCAAGGCCATCGAATGGAGCAGGAAGACACCACACGAGGAAGTCGTCGAACGATTCACGAGGATCATCACGGACCGCAAGCGCAACGAGGACATCGAGCCACTGCGGTACTGGCGATCCTACGGTGTGGCGGGGACCGGGGGCGTGATCAAGGACGAGGAGCTGCGGCTCTGGGCCGACTGGCTGAGTGAACGTGGCGACATCGACAAGAGCACGGTCGACATCCGCGGCATCTACACCAACGAGTTCAATCCCTACGCGAAGGATTCCCGGTCGTGACCACGAAGATCAGCTTTCAAGGTGTCGGACGCACGTTTCCCGTCCGCGACGGTCGTGAGCGTCTCACGGCGCTCGCGTCGATCGACCTGGATGTCGCCGACGGTGAACTTTTGACCGTGGTGGGGCCCAGCGGCTGCGGCAAATCCACACTGTTGGACCTTCTCGCCGGCCTGCTCACCCCCACCTCGGGACGCATCCTGCTCGACGGCGAAGAGGTGACCGGGCCGGGGTCGGACCGCGGCGTCGTCTTCCAGCAGTACGCCCTGCTGCCGTGGCGCACCGCGCAAGGCAACGTCGAATTCGGCTTGGAGGCCACCGGTGTCCCGCGCAAGGAGCGAGCGGAGCTGGCTCGCGAATACCTCGACCTGGTGGGGCTCGCCGCTTTCGCCGACCGGTATCCGCATGAACTCTCCGGCGGGATGAAGCAGCGTGTGGCGATCGCACGCAGCCTCGCCCACGACCCCGAGGTACTCCTGATGGACGAACCGTTCGCCGCGCTCGACGCGCAGACCCGGGAGTCCTTGCAGGACGAGCTGCGACGCATCTGGCGACGTACCGGAAAGACCGTCGTGTTCATCACGCACGGCATCGACGAAGCCGTCTACCTCGGACAACGGGTGGCGGTGCTGACCTCCCGCCCGGGTCGAGTCAAGTCTGTTGTGGACATAGATTTGGACCGGGAGTCGACGGGCGACGTTCGTTCGACCCCGGAATTCGCCCACTATCGACACAAGGTCTGGACACTGCTGCACGACGAGGTCGTGCGCGCACGGACGTTCAAGGAGGGGTCGCCGGCATGAGCGCTCCCACGGTACCCGAGAAGAAGATCGAAATCGGTCGACGAAGCCCCGGCAGCACCGGGGGCGTCCCCGCTCGCGTGAGCGTGGCCCGTCGAGTCGGATGGGCGCTGTCCGGTGTCCTCGTCCGATCGATCGCGATCCTCGTACTGCTCGCCGGGTGGGAGTTCGCTCCGGCGGTGGGTCTGGTCGATTCCACGTTCCTCCCCCCGTTCTCCGAGGTGGTGGTCGAACTCGGTGAGCTGATCGGCAACGGACAACTCCTCCAGCACGTTCAGGCGAGCCTGACCCGCTCACTGTCCGGATTCGGGATCGCGGTGGCGATCGCCGTTCCGCTCGGCATCGTGATCGGTTGGTACAAGGTGATCTCCGATGTGCTCACGCCACTGGTGCAGTTGTTCCTCAACACCGCCGCGCTGGCTCTGCTTCCGGTGTTCGTGCTGCTCCTCGGCATCGGCGAGACGTCCAAGATCGCCATCGTGGTCTACGCCTGCACCTGGCCGATCCTGCTCAACACGATCACCGCGGTGCGCAACGTCGACCCGATCCTGCTGAAGTTGGGCAGATCGTTGAACCTGCCGCCGTTGACGCTGTTCGGCAAGGTGGTCCTGCCCGCATCGATTCCCACGATCTTCACCGGCCTCCGGTTGGCCGGGGCGGCCGCGATCGTCGTGGTGATCGCCGCGGAGATGGTCGGTGCGAAGGCGGGACTGGGGTTTCTGATCAACGATGCGCAGTACAACTTCGCCGTCCCGTCCATGTACGCGGGCATCGTGACCATCGCGGTTGTCGGTGTCGGATTCAATCAACTACTCGTCGGTGTCGAACGGCGGTTGACGAGATGGCAGTGAGAACAGCCGGATATGCGTGGCAGGCTCTGTATGCTCGGACGCGTGGTCCGACCGGAAGCGCTGCGACAGTTCCAGGCGCAGCGCCCGCGCTTGTTCGCGGTGGCCTACCGGCTTCTGGGTTCGGCCGGCGAAGCCGAGGACGTCATCCAGGACGCCTTCCTTCGTTTCCATGAAGCGGACCACGCCACGATCGACAACCCCGCGGCCTGGCTGACCAAGGTGGTCACCAATCTCTGCCTCAACCGACTGACGTCCGCGCGGGCCCGCCGGGAGGACTACGTGGGGCCGTGGCTACCCGAACCCGTGGCGACCGCCGACCCCGCGTTGGGACCGTTGGACACCGTCGAGCAGCGCGAGTCCGTGTCGATGGCCTTCCTTCTGCTCCTGGAGCGATTGACACCCCCGGAACGTGCCGTGTTCGTGCTGCGTTCCGCCTTCGGCTACCGACACCGAGAGATCGCGCAGATCCTCGGCCTGAGTGAGGCGAACTGCCAACAGCTCTACCACCGCGCGAAACGGCGCATCGGTGACGAGCGCCCACGCTTCTCGGCGTCCCGCGCCGACGGTGAACGCATCACCCGGCGCTTCCTCGTCGCAGCCCGAAACGGTGACCTCACCGCGTTACAGGAACTGCTCGCGGACGACGTCGTCGCATGGGCCGACGGCGGCGGCAACACCACAGCGGCGCGGCGTCCGGTGCGTGGTGCCGAACGCGTGGCCCGGTACTTGGGATGGATGAGCCGTCCCGTGTCGGGACTGAGTGTTCGGGTCATGGAGATCAACGGTCGGCCCGGGATGGTGGCGATCGCGGAGGGACACCCCCTGCTGGCCGTGGTGCTGGAGGTCCACGCGGGCAGGATCTCCGACATCCGGATCGTCGCCAACCCCGACAAACTCACCTTCCTCGCGGCCCAATTGCCGAACCTGTGATTGATGCCATACTCGCTATTGTCAGGAAAAACGGGCCTGCGCGGCTCAACCGGTGCCCCTGAGGAAAGGACGGGAACCGGTGACTCAACACATCGTGGTGATAGGTGCAGGCTATTCAGGACTCGCGGCGGCGCTGCGGGCCGCTCGACGGCTACCCGACGCACGCATCACCCTGATCAATCCCCGCGCGTATTTCGTCGAACGGGTGCGGCTGCACCAGCTTGCGGCCGGCCAGCGACTCCGCCGATACCCCTTGACCGACATACTCGGCACAGCGGGCATCGAGCTGGTGGTGGGAAGCGTACGAACGATCGACACGGAACGCCGGGAGGTGACCGTCGACTCCCTGGACACGCCGGTGCCGTACGACACTCTCGTGTACGCGCTGGGGAGTGTGGCCGACACGAGCACACCGGGCGTGGCGGAGCACGCCGCAACCGTGGCCGGCCCCGCCGAAGCACAAGCATTGCGGGACAAGGTCGCCACCATGGCCCGACAAGAAGGGACCCTGACGGTGGTCGGGGGCGGACTGACCGGGATCGAGACCGCGGCGGAGGTGGCCGAAACGTATCCGGGTCTCGAGGTTCGGCTGGTGACGGACACGGAACCCGGGGCCGGGTTGTCCGAGCGAGGGCGTGCGCATCTGCGTCGCGTGTTCGACAGACTGGGTGTCGAGGTCCGTACCGATGCGAAGGTCGTCGAGGTGCACAGCGACGCCGTCGAACTGGCCGACGGGAACACGATGACGACGGATCTCGTCGTGTGGGCCACCGGGTTCGGTGTTCCGGATCTGGCCGCGCGCAGCGGTATCACCGTGGACAGCGCGGGGCGGATCGTCGTGGACGACACCCTCCGTTCGGTGTCGCATCCGGACGTCTACGCCGTCGGTGACAGCGCGGCCGCCCACCATCCCGACGGTTCTCCGTTGCGGATGGCGTGTGCCACCGCACTACCACTCGGCCGGTATGCCGGTGATGTCATCGCCGCGCGTGCGCACGGGCGCTCACCGCGGCCGTTGCGGTTCCGCTACTTCTTCCAGTGCCTCAGCCTCGGCCGCGACGACGGTGTGATCCAGTTCGTCGACGCCCACGACCGACCACGGGAACGAGTCCTCACCGGACGCCTCGCCGCCCGGGTCAAGGAGGCGGTGGTGCGGGGCGCGACGTTCACAGCACGTCGGTCCGGGCTCTACCCGTCTCGGTAGTCGAGGTGGGAGGAACCGGAGACGGTCTTCGGGCTCGCCCGTGGTGCCGACGCGAGTTCTCGTCGACACCACGGGCGTTCACGTCCCACCTCCTCACCGTGCCCCGAAGCCGGGGGTCGAACCGGTGTGTTTACTCGGCGCGGGAGACGAATTCGGGCTGGTCGAGCACGCGCAGCCAACTTCCGTCCGGCTGACGGCGGACCACCTGCGCCCGAGCCCCCACCCCGTCCTTCGGCTCGGTCGAGGTGAGTGCGATGTCACCGCTGATCAGGGTCGGCAACGGCGTTTCCTGTTCGAAGTGTGGCCGGTCGGCCAGCACCTTCTCCCACAAGGCCTGAATAGCCGCCCGGCCCACCGTCTGCTTGCCGGGTGGATAGGCCAGCACCGCGTCCTCTTCGTACAGCGCCGCGACCCCGGCCGCATCGCCCGCGTTGGACCGTTCGACGAACAAGCGCGTGAGGTCCTCGGGACGCATCGCTTTTTCGCGCTCCACCTTGTCATGCCCCGACATGGTTCCTCCCGGGGGTTTCTTCCTGCTGCTCCGCTTTCGGTACCTCCCAGCGTGGTCCCGACACCCATGAGAAGTCCAACAGATGAATCTGCTGAATGCTAGAAACTACAGTTATGGAACTGCGGCAGCTGGAATACTTCGTCGCGGTCGCGGAGGAGCGGAACTTCACGCGGGCAGCCGAACGAGTGCACGTCAGCCAGTCCGGGATCAGTGCGCAGATCCGGCAACTCGAGCGGGAGCTGGGGGCCACCCTGTTCGACAGGTCCACGCGCACGGTCACGCTGACCCCTGCGGGAAGGGCCGCGCTCGACCACGCCCGCGCCGCCCTCGCCGCGGCCGCGGCCGTCGACCAGGCCGTGAGCGACGTGACCGGGCTGCTTCGCGGCCGCCTCACCGTCGGCATGGTCATCGGCTGCACCCTCACACCGTTGTTCGACGCTTTAGCCGCGTTCCACCGCGCTCATCCCGGTGTCGAGCTCTCGTTGTGGGAGGACAACTCCGACCGACTCGTCGACGGCGTCCGCGCAGGAACCCTCGACCTCGCGCTCGTCGGAGCCGCCGGGGCCCCACCGCACGACCTGAACGCTCTGACGATCATCAGCGAGCCACTGGTCGCCGTCGTCCCTCCCGGACACCCGTTGGCGACGCAGCCGCAAGTCAGCCTGGGCGACCTTGTCGACCATCCTCTCGCCTGCATGCCACCCGGGACCGGGCTGCGCGCGGTGTTCGACGAAGCCTGCACCGTGCGCGGCATCGAACCCACGATCACGTGGGAGGCCAGCGCCGCCGACGCGCTCGCCGAACTGACCTTCCGCGAACTCGCCGTCGCCGTCCTCAGCGAATCGATGGCCACGCACTATCGGGACCGGCTCACCGCACTCCCGCTGGACGACGTCGACATCCCCGCCCTGCTCGCTCTGGTGTGGAAACCCTCCACCAATCCCGCCCTGCACGCGCTGATCGAGCACTGCGAACAGGCGTTCGGCGAGTCGGCACCGACGCCGACCGGCCCGCAGCGGACAGCGGAGAGCGCGACGAGTCGGAAACGCCGTAAGAACCCGCCTCCGCGCTGACCCGACCG
>NZ_DAHVQP010000106.1:0-4610 GCF_027317685.1 Saccharomonospora sp. | reverse complement strand
AGGAGTGTTCGACGTGGCTGCCGTGTGCGACGTCTGTGGCAAGGGGCCGGGCTTCGGCAAGTCGGTCTCACACTCTCACCGGCGCACCAACCGCCGGTGGAACCCGAACATCCAGACCGTGCACGCCAGGGTCGGGCTTTCTCAGAAGAAGCGCCTGAACGTGTGCACCTCCTGCATCAAGGCGGGCAAGGTCGTTCGGGGCTGACGCCTCGGGCTTTCAACGTCGAACGGCTCGGTGACCGTCAGGTCGCCGAGCCGTTTTGTCGTGCCCATAGAGTTCACCGCCGCGGCAGTGCCTGCGGCCACATCGCGATCACGGCAGTTTCCAGTCGACCGGCTCGGCCCCCTGCTGTTGCAACAGAGCGTTGGCACGGCTGAACGGCCGTGATCCGAAAAAGCCGTTCCGAGCCGACAGTGGACTCGGATGCACCGACTCCACGCACGGCACCGAGCCGAGCAGTGGCTTGAGTTTGCGCGCGTTGCTGCCCCAGAGGATCGCCACCATGGGCTTGTTCCGTTCGGCCAACGCCACGATGGCCCGTTCGGTGATCTCCTCCCACCCTTTGCCCTGGTGGGAGTTCGGTTTGCCCGGCCGTACCGTGAGTGCCCTGTTGAGCAGCAACACTCCTTGCTCGGTCCACGGGGTGAGGTCGCCGTTGGACGGTTCCGGATACCCGAGGTCGTCGCAGTATTCCCTGAAGATGTTGACGAGGCTCTTAGGCAATGGACGCACACCCGGCGCGACCGCGAAAGACAACCCGATCGGGTGGCCGGGTGTGGGATAGGGGTCCTGGCCGACGATCAACACACGGACTTCGTCGAATGGCTGCTGGAACGCGCGGAGGATCTTGTCACCCGCGGGCAGATATGTACGTCCTGCCGCGATTTCGGCGCGCAGGAATTGGCCCATAGCGGTGATTTTGTCGGCGACCGGTTCCAGCGCCTCGGCCCAGCCCGGTTCTAGGAGCTCGTGCAGTGGTCGTGCGGTCACGACACGGCAGCTTAACTCAGTGGGTGATCCCACCGGCCCGGGCGTACTGGAACGCAGGACACGTCTACACAGCCTGCGGACACGACTACGCAACCTGCGGACACGGCCGCACGGGATGGTTCACAGGGGTTTCGCCAGACACAGGCTCAGCGGTTCGTTCGCATACACACCGAACTTCGGCATGGTCTCGTAGCCCGAGGAGTGATACAACGCGATGGCCTCGGGTTGTTTGTCACCCGTTTCCAGCACTATCCGCGTTCGTCCCGCTTCCCTGGCCGTGTGTTCCAGCTCCGCGAGCATCCGTCTTGCGAGACCGCGTCCACGCATGGCGGGCACGACGTACAGCCGCTTCATCTCCGCGTCACCCGGCGCCAGCGGCGGCTCGGGGTCGTCGTGCTTCCTCCACCCACCGCACGCCACGGGCGCTCCCTCGACATAGCCCACGAGGAACAACCCGCCGGGCGGCGCGAACTCTTCCGGGTCGACCGGCGTGACATCCGGATCACCGTAACGAGTGACGTATTCCTGTTGTACCGCGTCGATGAGCTTGGTCGCATCGGGGTGGTCGAACGGCACCGCGCGAAACTCCACGGCACCAGTGAACACGTTCAGTTCCAGTGCTGCCAACCGTTTTCTCTATTGTACGGGCCACCGTCCACGGTGACACCGATGTCGGGCCGACCCACGGACCCGATCACCGACCAGCCCTCGGGCAGGGCCGCGGAGGACGGGAACGTCGCCGCGAACGCGTGGTCCTCTCCCCCGGTGAGTACCCAGTGCATCGGGTCGGCTCCGAGTGCCGTACTCACATCGATCAACCTCTCGGCCACGGTGAGCTTATCGGTGTGCACATCGATGCCGACACCGGAAGCCTCGGCGATGTGCCCGAGGTCGGCGAGCAGCCCGTCGGAGACGTCGATCATCGCGGTGGCCCCGGCCGACGCCGCCGCGGGACCGGCCGCGTACGGGGGTTCGGGGCAGCGTTGTGCGTTCACCACACTCACGGGTGACCGGAATCCGCGTCCCAGCACGGCGAGTCCCGCGGCGGCCCAGCCGAGCCGGCCGTATACGGCCACGACGTCGCCGGGCTGAGCACCTGAACGTGTCACGGGTGCCCGGCCTCCGAGGTCCCCGAGCGCGGTGACGCTCACCACGATCTCGTCGGCTCGCACCAGGTCACCCCCCACGACTCCCACGTGGGCCCGCTCCGCCTCGGCCGCCACACCGTCCAACAACTCCGTGGCCACGGAAGCCGGTGTGTCCGAAGGGCAGGCCAACGCGACGACCACCGACATCGGCACGGCCCCCATGGCGGCGATGTCGGCGAGGTTGACGGCGACGGCCTTACGACCCACGTGGGTCGGGGTGGACCAGTCCAGCCTGAAGTGCACGCCTTCCACGAGAGAATCCGTCGAGACCACCACGCGCCCGTCCGGCGCGGCCACCACGGCGGCGTCGTCACCGGGGCCCAGCAGCGTCGTCGACGGCTGCGGCCTGCCCGCCGTGGCCTGTCGGATTAACCCGAACTCACCGATCGCCGCGACGGTGTCCGTCCCGGACGCGGGACTCTCTCCCACACCTACCTCCGGTTATTACGTCGACCGCGCCACCAATTGTCGGATATCCGAACGTCGCAGGTCTGCGGTACGTTGCTGGCTACATTCCTACCTTCTCGCCCGATCGCCGGAACCGAAGGGGAGCAGCGCTGTGGTCCACGCATACATCCTCATCCAGACCGAAGTGGGCAAGGCCGCGGCCGTGGCCGCCGAGATCGCCGACATTCCGGGCGTTACCACGTCCGAGGATGTCACAGGGCCGTACGACGTCATCGTGCGCGCCGAAGCGGAGAACGTCGACCGACTGGGTGAACTGGTGGTCGCGCGGATGCAGAACGTGGACGGCATCACGCGCACCCTCACCTGCCCGGTCGTGAACCTGTGAGCTGTGATGTAGTGGAGACGTGAGCGAAACCGGTGCACCACCCCGGATTCTGATCATTGTCTCCGCGTCGTTGGCCACGGTGCTGGTCGTCGCGATCACCGTGCTGGGTTTCGTGCTCTCGTCCGGCACCGGGTCGGACGATGGGTCGGACGGCTCGGACGACTCCGCGCCCGGTCCGTTGCCGTTGGTCGCCGTCCCCGCCCCCGAAGCCGACTCCGAGGAGTGCGCGGGCCTCGTCGAGGCGGCGCCACGCGAACTGGATTCGAGCGGGGAGCGGCTCGCCTCACGCGAATTGGCGGAGCCCGCACCCCCGGCCACACTCGCGTGGGGCGAGGACGACCCGGTGGTCCTGCGGTGTGGGTTGGAGCGTCCGCCCGAACTCACCCCGTCGTCGCCGCTGCGCCAGATCGACGAAGTCCAGTGGCTGTATGTCGAGGGCGAGGGCACTGCGACGTGGTACGTCGTCGACCGCGCCGTGTACATCGCCCTGACCGTTCCGGAGACCGCGGGGACGGGACCGCTGCAACAGATCTCCGAGACGGTGGCGAAGGAACTGCCCGCCGTCCCGTTGGATTTCGAGTGAACGGTCCCGACCGGGATCCCACTCAGCGCAGGCCGGTGCCGCGGGCCAGCGCCGTCTCCACGAGCGTGGTGAGCAGTGTCGGATAGTCGACCCCGGTGACCTCCCACATCTTCGGGTAGGCCGACGTGGTGGTGAAACCGGGCATGGTGTTGACCTCGTTGACGGTGAGGGTGGCGTCGGCGCCGACGAAGAAGTCCACCCTGGCCAGGCCTTGACAGTCGAGGGCGGCGAAAGCACGCACAGCCGTCTCGCGAAGGCGCTCGGTGACCGTGTCGTCAAGTTTGGCGGGGATATCCAGTTCGGCGTCCTCGCCGAGGTACTTGGTCTCGAAGTCGTACCAGGCGTCGGCGTCGTCGGACAGCACACGGATCTCGGCGGGGAAGGACGCTTCCACCCGGCCGTCGGCGAACTCCAGCACACCGCATTCGACTTCGCGTCCCACGGTCTCGGCCTCCACGAGCACCTTGGGATCGGTCTTTTTGGCGTGTGCGATGGCGGCGTCCAGTTGCGACCAATCGGTCACACGGGAGATGCCGATGGACGATCCGGCGCGCGCGGGTTTGACGAAAACGGGCAGACCGAGGCGTTCCCGCTCCTCGGCGGGCAAGGTGTGCTGGCCGCGGCGGACGACGGCGTAGCGGCCGACCTCCAGTCCCTCGGCGGCGAGCAGTTTCTTGGCGTACTCCTTGTCCATGGCGGCCGCGCTGGCGAACACTCCGGCACCCACGTAGGGGATGTCAGCCAGCTCCAGCAGTCCCTGGATGGTGCCGTCCTCGCCGAAAGCACCGTGCAGCACGGGAAACACCACATCCACCGCGGACAGCACCTCGGCGGGTTCACCGGCCTCCAGGCTCACCACGCCGCCCGTCGTGGGGTCTCCGGCCAGCACCAGCGCCTTTCCGTGCTCCACAGCGGGCAGTTCCCGGCCTTTGATGCGCAGCTGCTCGGGGTCGCTCGTGCCGAGTACCCAGCCACCTTCCTGGGTGATACCGATGGGGACGACCTCGAACCGGTCGGGATCGAGGTTCGCCATGATGCTGCCCGCCGACACACAGGAAATGGTGTGCTCGGTGCTTCGACCGCCGAAGACGACGG
>NZ_DAHVQP010000076.1:0-5037 GCF_027317685.1 Saccharomonospora sp. | reverse complement strand
CGGATAGGTCATCTCCAGCCACGCTGTGACGGCCTCGGGGCTCTGCTCGCGGGCGGTCCGGATCGACCGCTGCGGGGACAGGCCCCACGAGCGCAGGTAGATCCCGATGGTCTTCTTCGACAAGGCGATCCCGTACCGGGCTTCGATCAGCTCGCCGACCAGAGGCCGGGTCCACAACTGCCCATGCAGGCCGACCTGGGCGGGCGTGCGGGTCTTGATCGTCCGTTTGAGGCGGTACTGCTGGGTCTTGTCGAGGGCCTTTTGCACCTCCGGGCGCTGCCCCCTCTTCCGCGCCTTGAGCGCGGCGTTCCCCCCACTGCGCCAAGCCGAGCCCCATCGCTCGACGCTACGCAGGTCGACCCCGAACAGCTCCGCGGCCCGTGTCTGCGTCAGGCCGTGGTCGATCACCGCCGCGACCGCGCGGAACCGGATGGCCTCTTGCGCCGCAGGAGGAAGATGCTTCACACCACTGACTGTAACTTTCATGCCGATAGTGGATCAACCCGACACGAAACTGTCACCCCTCAATAGTTGTTGTGCTGCCGGGGCTCGGGACGTCGGAGGCGGTGTCAACACCAAAAAGTTAGGACCCCAACTTAGACTCACAAAATCATCCGTCGGAAGGCGAAGTCGTCGACCCTGAGCAACGGCACAGTGCCGACCTCAGGTTCGGGGAGCGTCCGGACCAGGCGGAGCAGACTGGAGCGGCCGTCGCGCAGGCCGAGCCGCTCGACCAGTCGGGAGCCGGCGCGTCCGGCCAAGGCCAAGCCGACCGGTTCCAGGGCCGTGCTCAGCCCGGGGATCCGACGAGCCCAAGTCGTCGTCAGACGCTCGACTTGCTCGGTGAGAGTCGCCTTCGCGCGACCGGTGTCGACGCAGAAGAACCGGCGGGCCGTCAGGCGCGGCAGTGCCACGGCTTGGTTCCTCGGGCCGCACGCGGTGTCGACGCAGAAGAACCGGCGGGCCGTCAGACGCAGTTCGAGCTTCCGCCTGGACACTGGCAAGTCGCACAGGCGCCCTGGGTGCCGCGAATGCACTCGCTTCGACTCAGTGCCGCGACCCGGGCACGAGACTGCAGGCCTGGCAGTGGCTGTGTGGACGACGAGATGCTCACCGAATCCTTCATATCCCAACGCATCCCGTATCTGTGGATCCGAGAACGTCACGATATCTGGGCCAGAACCTCGCGGGCTCTGTCGGAGTTTCGGTGGCGGAGGAGGTGGAAGCCTATCCGTCCGAACATTTTCACGTGAGCTACTTGGTCTTCGTGTTGACTCCCTCCGTTCGGCCGTTGTGGAACGAGAGGGCAACTGAGCCGACACCGGACGTGGTGCGGCGGCGCGGATCTCGGAGACGGCCTCTATCGGGGTGGACGGCCTCGTCGCTGACCGCGAGCCTGCTGGTGGCGGTCCTGCTGCGCCTGCTGCGCTGGAGTGGCAGGCGCGGGGGCGTCGATCCTGGGCGCGGGCATGGTGTGGGGCATGCTGCGCACTGCCGACTGGACCTACTGAGGACGAACAGAGGAAACCGAGGCTCACGCAGACCCCGCGCTCCCGTCACCAGTGCCATCCGAGCTTCCGAAGCCGGTGCGGGCTCAACGACCAGAAGCCCAGCCCGAGCAGGTACATGCCCGCGCCGAGCGCGATCGCGGCCGCGCTTCCGGGGGATACCGGCAGAGCCCACCACACGAAGCGCGTGCCCTCGGTGGTGGCGAGGCCGAACATCACGACCGGAACCACGGCACCGGTGGGCAGGGCCCACGCTAGGCCTGGCCCGAACAGGCGCGCCGAGACCAACGCCAGAGAAGTCCAGTACATCAGCCCGGCAACGAGCTGCGAGGCGCTGTGCGTGCCCCCCTCCACCTGCGTCATCAGCACCATGAGCAGCGCGGCCAGCACCGTCAACGATGTGGCCAACGCGACCGTTCGCGCTCGTGTCCGCCTCGCGCTGATCGCCTCGCGATCTTCGAAAGGGCTGGCAAGCGTCAGCGCGACGGCGCAGGCGGCGAAGACGGGTGCGAACCAGGTCAGCCCCACCACGCCGCCGAAGCCGCGGATCGGCGGCAGCGGGATGAGTTCGGAACCCCACAGGCCACCGACCAGGGTGATCAGCCCGAGCACCGTCAACACCAGGGGAACCTGTCGAACCCGAAGCCACAGCCGGAATGCCGTGAGGTCCATCGCCTTCTCAGTCGACGCAGTGTTCACGCATCTCCGCCATTGATTGCCGTGCCCACTCGAACTGCTCGTCCTCGGGCATGGCGAGAATCGGATCGATCTCATCGAGCCCCGGTGCGTGAGCGCCTGTTTCCTCGGTAGAGTCGACGTCCATGATGTAGAGAGTGAACCAGTCGGTCAGGTTCCATTCGAGCTGGCCGACGCGATCGGCTCCGGGCCCATCGTTGTCGATGTCGCAGCCGGGGAAGCCGGACGTTTCCATCGCATAGTGAACCATGCTGCTGGCAGCGCCGAAATCGCTGCCGAAGAAGGTGAGCTGATCGCCTACGTCGCCTCGCATTCCGGTCTCCCAGAACTCGTCTTCCCCAGAGTACGGGTCGTCAGGCAGCGCGATGAACTCATCGAGTTCATTGAACCGCTCGACGTACCGTTCCATCTTGGGCAGATACCGCTCATGTTCGTACCAAACGCAGACCACGGGTCGTGTTTCGGTGCACGGCGCGCCGCCAACGTAGTCGCGTTCGACTTGCAGCGGCCCCGCAGCGTAGACCGCGACGGTCGCGACGACGATCCCCGATACGGCCACGGCGGGGCCGACAGAGTGAGAAACCGCTTTGGTCCGCGCCCATTCACGCCAGGCTCCCACTCCGATCGCGATCGCCGTCACCAGCGCCGCCAGAGCCATCCGAGCGGCCAACGCCGCCCCCGATAGACGCACGTCGGGGTATCCGTAGAGGGTAGCCAATGCCATCCGGTCGGAGTCGGTTCCCGCGAATACCACGATGGTCATCGTTAGTGCCGCCGCGGCCACCGTGAACGGTGACGGAAGCAGCCGACCGAGCAAGTATCCAGTACTCACGGCGAGGATGACCGTCGTGAGCGTCAGCCAGATGTAGCTCGGCCAGACCGCTCCGGCCCGGCCCCAGGAGAGGTTGATGATCGAGGTCGCGAAGACCGCTGCCGCGACCGGCGCGACCGCGTAGACGATCACGGCCGCCAACGGTATGGATTCGCGAACCCAGGGGTTCCGGGAACCCACCACCAACTGGTCGTGCTGGCCTGCCCGGCTATGTTGGACGCCCGTCCAGGCAGCGCCCGCTGCGATGATGACCGTGCCGAGCGCCGCCCCCAATTGAATCGTGGTCGCGGTCTGCGAACCGATGGCGTACCAGCGGTCGAAGCCAACGGCGAGGTATATGACGATCACGGCTGTATAGGGCAGCGACCACCAGCGGATCGGGCACCGGCGAAGTTCGGTCCACAGAATGGATCTCACGCGTTCGCCTCCGATCGCGACAACGCGGTGGAGTAGGCCCGCTCAAGATCGGTGGCGCCCGGTGCTCCCGGCTCGGCGACCTTCGCGAAGTCGTTGACCGCACCGGACCAGGAGATGCGGCCACGGTTCATCACTGCGACGTGATCACAGCACGCACCGACGTCCTCGACCAGGTGCGTGCTCAGCAGGACACATGCCTCGTAGCGTTCGGGGACGCCTTTGATGATGTCACGGAACGCGATGCGCTGCATCGGGTCAAGGCCCACGGTCGGTTCGTCGAGGATGACGACGGCGGGATCGCCGACGATGGTCGCGGCGATGCCGACCCGCTGCCGCATACCGCCGGAGAGCCTCGACATCTTGGTGTTCTCGGCGTCGGATAGATCCACCGCCCGGATGGCGGCGCGGACCGTCTCGGGCCGGTCCGCGTTTGCGAGGCCGCGGAGCCAGGCGCTGTACTGGACGAATTCGGCTACGGTGAAGTTCTTGGGATAGCCGAAGGTCTGCGGCAGAAAGCCGATGTGGCGGCGTATGCCTTTGAGTCGGCGAGGGTCGGTGGCGTCCGCTCCGCGAACAGTCAGCGCTCCCGACCGCGGCGGCACGACGGTCGCCAGCGTGCGCAGCAGCGTCGTCTTGCCCGCGCCGTTCGGCCCGAGCAGGCCGGTCACTCCCGGTTCGACGTCGAAGTCGAGTCCCTCCAGGACGGTCGTCATGCCGTAGCCCTGTGACAGGCCGCGAGTACTGATGAGTTGAACCATGTCGTTCACTTTCAGCAATGCGGGCACCGCTTTGAGGCGGTGCCCGCGTCGATGAATCGTTCGGACTAGACGCCCTGGCGGCTTACGGTCGCTGATCGGCACCCAGCAATGCAAACCGTACGGTCGATCTTCGACTGGTGTACCGCCGGCTTCCACGAGCCACTGTAATCGGGCTGGAGGCGGCGGTCGACGTGAAGCTTCACCTCACCGCCGGTGACCGTGCTCCTGCAGGTCGACCACGCTTCTCCCGAGGGAGCGGCGTTGTTGATCCAGGTGGCGCGGCAGTCGTGGTTCCAGTTGCTGCTGCCGTCGGCCTGTGCTGGGCTGGCGAACGCGCCGATCAGGGCGAGCGCCGCCCCGAGCATCGCGACCGCCGCGACGACCTTGGCGATACGGGCCCGGGCTCTTGATACAATTGTCGGTTCCACTGGCAATCCTTTGCATTCGAGGTGGACGAGTGGTGCCGGCCGCGGTTTGACAGGCAGTGGCCGGTACCCTCGGCGTGGGGGGTGTCACGCAGCGTCGAGTTTAATATTACTCCTAATTGTGTCAAGCCACATCTCTTTCTCATTGGGGGAGAGACGGATAATTCGACTATATGAGACTTCCGACCACGTGCACGAGGCCCTTGAACCCCGCTCCGCCTCCACCGCAACGCCGGTAGTGCCCAGCAGGCGATACGGTCGCTAGGAGCCCCCTGTGCCTTCAAGCGATCCGATCAGCGGAACCACAAACCGCGCCAGATCCCGTTCGCCACCTAAGTCGTTCGCAACACCAAATCATAACCAGACGATCCTCGATCGTGACTGGTCAGCTGGTGGGTTGC
>NZ_DAHVQP010000069.1:0-8699 GCF_027317685.1 Saccharomonospora sp. | reverse complement strand
GGCTCGCGTGGCCTTGGGGAAGGAGCCGTGCCAGCCCCACTCGGCCGACGGCTCGTCCCTCGGGTCGACCTCCGTACCGGTGCGCTTCTCGACAGCCTTGCCTGCCACGATCACTCCTCACCTGCGCCCACTACGCGCTTCTACGTGTGGCTCGATGATCCCACATGCCTCCCGCCGAGGCGGCATGGGACGTCCGCGACAATGGTCACCATGAGTTCTCCACGGACGGTGCTGGTACTGGGGTCCACCGGTTCGATTGGCACGCAGGCGCTCGACGTCACCGGGCGTAACCCGGACCTGTTCCGTGTCGCCGGTCTGGCCGCGGGCGGCTCGGATCCGCAGGCCCTGGCCCAGCAGGTGATCACCCACGCCGTCGAGGCGGTGGCGGTCACCCGATCGACGGTCGTGGAGGACCTGCAGCTGGCGCTGTACACGGAGGCGCAGAAGCGCGGCTATGCGCGAGGCGAGTTCCGCCTGCCCCGCATCTTCGCCGGACCGGACGCCGTCGAGGAATTGATCGACGCCGTGCCCGTCGACGTGGTGCTCAACGGCATGCCCGGTTCGCAGGGGCTCGGGCCGACACTGCGGGCACTCAAGACCGACGCCACGCTCGCGCTGGCCAACAAGGAGTCGCTCATCGCGGGTGGTCCGCTGGTACGGGCGGCGGCACGGCCGGGGCAGATCGTGCCGGTGGACTCGGAACACTCGGCGATGGCGCAGGCGCTACGCGGTGGCCGTGCGGAGGAGGTCAGCCGGTTGGTGCTCACCGCATCGGGGGGACCTTTTCGGGGCCGCGCGCGTGAACAGCTGACCGACGTCACCGTCGAGGACGCGTTGGCCCACCCGACATGGGCCATGGGACAGCTCGTCACGATCAACTCGGCGACGTTGGTGAACAAGGGCCTGGAGCTGATCGAGGCGCACCTGCTGTTCGACATCCCGTGTGAGCGCATCGACGTGGTGGTGCACCCGCAGTCGATCGTGCATTCGATGGTGACGTTCGTGGACGGTTCGACGCTGGCGCAGGTCAGCCCGCCCGACATGAGGTTGCCCATCGCGTTGGCTCTGCACTGGCCGAACCGGGTGCCGGACGCCATCGCGCCGTGCCGTTGGGACGAGGCGGCCACCTGGACGTTCGAACCGGTGGACGACGAGGCCTTCCCCGCCGTGGAACTGGCCCGCCACGTCGGCAGCGAGGGTGGCTGCCTGCCCGCCGTGTTCAACGCGGCGAATGAGCGGCTCGTCACTGAGTTCATCGCAGGAAACACCGGCTTCACGGCCATCGTGGACACTGTTGCCCAGGTCGTCGAAGCCGCTGACGAATGGCGGCGTCCGCCCCGTGACCTGGCCGATGTCCTCGCTGCGGAACAATGGGCGCGCGACTGTGCGACCACGATCATGTCGGGAGGGAAGTAGCGCGTGCTCGTCTACATCCTGGGGGTCGTGCTCTTCGCACTCGGCATCTGCGTCTCCGTCGCGTTGCACGAGGCCGGGCACATGGTTGCGGCCAAGTCCTTCGGCATGAAGGTGCGGCGCTACTTCGTGGGCTTCGGGCCGACGGTGTTCTCGTTCCGCCGAGGTGAGACCGAGTACGGGCTGAAGTGGCTTCCGCTCGGTGGTTTCTGCGACATCGCCGGGATGACCGCGCTCGACGAGGTGACTCCCGACGAGGCACCCCGCGCGATGTGGCGGTTCAAGACCTGGAAACGCACCGTGGTGCTCGCCGCCGGGTCGTTCACGCACTTCGTGTTCGGCTTCATCGTGCTGTACCTGATGGCGGTCACGATGGGGTTGCCGAACCTCTCCGCTAAGCCGGTCATCAACACGGTCTCCGACTGCGTGCGCAGTGCCGCGACGGTGGAGAAGTGGAACGACCCGACCTGTGGGCCCAACGACCCGGCCCCCGCCAAATCGGCGGGACTGCAGCCCGGCGACGAGGTGACGTCGATCGACGGCACTCCCGTCGGAACGTGGACGGACCTGTTGGGTGCCGTGCAGAGTTCTTCCGGCCCCACCGAGTTCCGCATTCTGCGGGACGGCGAACCCATGACCCTCACCGTCGACGTGCCGCGAGTGGAGCGTCCCGACGGGGAGGGCGGCACCGAGCAGGTGGGAGCGATCGGTGCCTCGCAGGCGGGGATGCTGACGTACGGGCCCGCGGAGGCGATCGGTGGTTCCGTCGGGTTCACCGGTGACCTGCTGGTGATGACCTGGGAGCGACTGCTCGAATTCCCGGAGAAGATCCCGGCCGTCGTCGAGGCCATCTTCGGGGAGGAACGCGATCCGGAGACACCCGTCAGTGTCGTCGGGGCCAGCCGTATCGGTGGTGAGGCCGTCGAACACGGTCTGTGGGAGGTGTTCTTCCTCCTGCTGGCCAGCCTGAACTTCTTCGTCGGCATCTTCAATCTGTTGCCGCTGTTGCCACTCGACGGCGGGCATATCGCCGTGACTTGGTACGAGAGGGTGCGCGACTGGCTCCGCAGACTGCGGGGCAAGGCGGCGGGAGGACCTGTCGACTACACCAAGCTCAATGCGGTCACGACCGTGTTCGTATTGATCGGCGGTGCCATTGTGTTGCTCACCGTGACCGCCGACATCGTCAACCCCATCCGACTCATCCCACAGTAGTGGTAACGCACAGTCCGCGGGTCTGTCCCGTTCACGTATCGTGGACGGGGCAGCGACAAGGTCAGGCAGTTGCCGCCGGAGCACGTAGTTCAGCGAAATTGCAGAGGATTCGATGACCGTCGATCTGGGTTTGCCCGCCACTCCTCCACCCGTCCTCGCCGAACGGCGTAAGACGCGACAGCTCCAGGTGGGCTCGGTCGGGGTCGGCAGTGACCATCCGATCTCCGTGCAGTCCATGACCACCACGGTGACCGCGGACGTCAATGCCACGCTGCAGCAGATCGCCGAGTTGACGGCCGCGGGATGCGACATCGTGCGGGTGGCGTGCCCCAGCGCCGACGACGCCGAGGCCCTGCCGGCCATCGCGGCGAAGTCGAAGATCCCGGTGATCGCCGACATCCACTTCCAGCCGCGGTACGTGTTCGCCGCCATCGAAGCCGGATGCGCGGGGGTGCGCGTCAACCCCGGAAACATCAAGAAGTTCGACGACAAGGTCGCCGAGATCGCGCGGGCGGCGAAGGACCACGGCACGCCCATCCGTATCGGGGTCAACGCGGGCTCGCTCGACCCTCGGATGATGGCCAAGCACGGCAAGGCCACTCCGGAAGCGCTGGCCGAGTCGGCACTGTGGGAGGCGTCGCTGTTCGCCGAGCACGACTTCCACGACCTGAAGATCTCGGTGAAGCACCACGACCCGGTCGTGATGGTGCGGGCCTACGAGATCCTCGCCGAGGAGTGCGACTACCCGCTGCACCTCGGCGTGACCTAGGCCGGTCCGGCGTTCCAGAGCACCATCAAGTCGGCCGCGGCCTTCGGTGCGCTGCTGCGGCAGGGCATCGGCGACACCATCCGAGTGTCGCTGTCGTCGCCTCCGGTCGAGGAGGTGAAGGTCGGCCACCAGATCCTGCAGTCGCTGAACCTCCGTCCACGCAAGCTGGAGATCGTGTCCTGCCCTTCGTGCGGCAGGGCGCAGGTGGACGTCTACAAGCTGGCCGACGAGGTCACCGCCGGTCTGCAGGGCTTGGAGGTGCCGCTGCGGGTCGCGGTGATGGGTTGTGTCGTGAACGGCCCGGGTGAGGCGAGGGAAGCCGACCTCGGGGTGGCTTCCGGTAACGGCAAGGGCCAGATCTTCGTGAAGGGTGAGGTCATCAAGACCGTCCCCGAGCACCAGATCGTCGAGACCCTCATCACCGAGGCGCTGCGTATCGCCGAGGAGAACGGCTACACCGGCGGCGACGGGGAACCGATCGTCACGGTGAGCTGACGTCTCGGCTCGGCGTATCGTCCCGGATGGGCGGACGTGTGTGCCGGACGAAGGGCCGGTCTCATACGTTCGCCCAGCCGGCGCTTGTGTCGACCGGCGAACGAGTCGAAGTCACCGTTCGCCGGTGAGCCGGGGACAACGGAATTCCGATGTGAATTTCTGGTCCGGACACCGCCGGATGAGTCCCCACGGGCGTCGCTGATCTGGCAATCTTGTTCTTGTGTTGCGGCTGGCCGGTGCGAGGCTGCTCGACGAAAAGGACTACCCGGCGGTTCGTTCGCTACTCGCGGCGGACCCGGTGGGCAGCTGCATGGTGTCCGCGCGAGTGGAGCTCGCCGGTTGCGACCCGTGGCGGTTGGGTGGCGAACTGTGGGGGACGGACCGGCGCCGCTCGGGTGAGCTCCAAGGCCTGTGCTTCGCCGGGCCCAACATGATCCCGTTGCAGGGCAACGCCGCCGCGTTGCGGTCGTTCGCCGATCGGGCGTTGCGTAAGCCGCGTACGTGTTCGTCTCTCGTGGGACCTGCGGACCAGGTACTGGGGTTGTGGGACGAACTGGTGCACGAGTGGGGCCCGGCTCGCGAAGTACGTCCGGACCAGCCGCTCATGGCTTTGGACACCGCGCCGGCGGTGGAACCCGATCCCGCGGTCCGGCCTGTGCGGCCCGACGAGATCGATGTCTATTTTCCCGCGGCCGTGGCCATGTTCCGCGAGGAAGTGGGCATCGACCCGCGCCTGGGTGACGGCGGGGTCGGTTATCGGGCCAGGGTGGCCGAGCTGATCGCCAGCGGCCGTGCGTTCGCCCGATTCGAGAAGGGCCAGGTCGTGTTCAAGGCCGAGATCGGGGCGTTGTCCCACAGCGTGGGCCAGATCCAGGGGGTGTGGGTGCATCCCCGGCACCGAGGTCGGGGCCTGGGTGCGTCGGGAACGGCCGCCGTGTCCGACCGGTTGGTGCGAGGTCTCGGTCGGATCGCGAGCCTGTACGTCAACTCCTACAACACGCCCGCGCTCGCCGTGTATCGGCGTGTGGGGTTCCGGCAGGTCGGCCGCTACGCCACCGTGTTGTTCTAGGCTCTCCGATTCCGTGTCCGTTTCCGTGGGCCGGTGGGCCGATCACGGCGGGCTCCTCAGTCACTTTCCGGCTATGGCCTGTCGTAGTTCCGGCGGTTCCAGTACTTCCGCCTCGAAACTCAGCTGGACGACGTGCATGGCGAGCCAGTTCAGGTCCTGGCCACCGGCGATGAGTACAGCACCACCCGTCGCGGTCGTCCTCGACACGCCCCGCCTGGGCTGGCCGGTGTGGAATCGTTCGGAGAAGCCGGCCTGGCTCGACCGTGCGGCCGGGCCGAGGGCCCTTAGGCGGAAGAACTCGATATGGGAAGAAACGTTGAGGGCATGGGGTGTTCCACCCGAGAACCTCAACGACCTCTCGGCGTTGGCCGACCCCGAGGGGGTGGGGCCACGGTTGTTCTTCCAACGGGTGCCCGAGGGCAAGCAGGCCAAGAACCGCGTGCACCTCGATGTGCACGCAGCCCCCGGGCTCGAGGGAGACGCGCGGATGGCGGTGTTGGAAGCGGAGGCCGAGCGGCTCGTCTCCCACGGCGCCACCCGGGTTCGGCGCTATGAACCCGATCCACCGCTGGCCGGTGGCTACATCGTGATGACCGACCCCGAGGGCAACGAGTTCTGCCTCGACTGATCGGCCACACGCCGTGGCCGCGCAGTCGAGGATTCCCGTCCCCGCCCGTGCGTGAGCAGCGCTGCCTCGTGCCGTGACGGGACGAACGGAACGGGCCGGGAATCGGTGCAGACTTCGGGTCGTAGGCTGGTGGCTATGCCCGATCGTGCACCGTTGACACCCGGCGTGCAGTCGCCGCCTCGTCCTGTTCCCTCCTCCATCGCCCGCCCCGAGTACGTCGGTAAGAACGCCCCGGAGCGCGACACCGGCGACGGTGTGCGGTCGCCGGAGGTCATCGAGGCGATGCGAAAGGCCAGCCGGATCGCCGCGCAAGCCCTGGAGGAAGGTGGGAAGGCGGTCAAACCCGGCAACACCACCGACGACATCGACCGCGTGGTGCACGAGTTCCTGCTCGACCACGGCGCCTACCCCTCGCCCCTCGGCTACCGGGGTTTCCCCAAGTCCTGCTGCACCTCGCTGAACGAGGTGATCTGCCACGGCATCCCCGACTCGACGGTGATCCAGGACGGCGACATCTGCAACATCGACGTCACCGCCTACATCGACGGCGTGCACGGTGACACCAACGCGACGTTCCTCGCCGGTGAGGTGTCCGAGGAGGCCCGCCTGCTCGTGGAGCGCACTCGCGAGGCCACCATGCGGGCGATCAAGGCCGTGCGCCCGGGTAGGCAGCTCAACGTCATCGGCCGCGTCATCGAGTCGTACGCCAAGCGGTTCGGCTACGGCGTGGTGCGTGACTTCACCGGACACGGCGTCGGTCCGGGATTCCACACCTTCCCCACGGTGCTGCACTACGACGAGCCGTCGGTGACGACGGTCATCGAACCCAACATGACGTTCACGATCGAGCCGATGATCACACTCGGCACGATCGACTACGACATCTGGGACGACGGCTGGACCGTGACCACCAAGGACAAGAAGTGGACGGCCCAGTTCGAGCACACGATCCTCGTCACCGAGACCGGCGCGGAGATCCTCACGCTGCCGTGATGCCGCCACCCCGGTGATGTGGCAACCACACACACCTTGCCTTGGTGTTGTGGGGTGTGTGCACATGGTTGAGAAAGCTGGTCGGCTTTACCGTCGGCTCTCATGTCGACCAGCTCACTGACCGGGAGAACAGCTCTCGTCCCCGGAGGCGCGAACGGCATCGGCCGAGCCTGTGTCGTGGCCCTGCGCGAAGCCGGAGCCACGGTTCACCTCGTCGATGTCGACCGCGCCTCCGCGACCGACGTGGCCGACGAGTGCGGCGCCGTCGCCCACGTAGCCGACCTGACCGACCCGGTCGCCACCGAGTCGCTGCCCCGCGACGTGGACATCCTCGTCAACAACGCGGGCGTGCAGCACATCGCGCCGATCCAGGAATTCGTTCCCGAGCGTTTCGAGCTCATCCAGCGGCTCATGGTCACCGCGCCGTTCCTGCTCATGCGGCACTGCCTGCCCGCCATGTACGAGCGCGGCTGGGGGCGCATCGTCAACATCTCCAGCGTCCACGGGTTGCGTGCCAGCCCGCACAAATCGGCCTACGTCGCTGCCAAGCACGCCCTGGAAGGGCTGAGCAAGGTAGCCGCCGTGGAAGGCGCCGAGCGCGGCGTCACCAGTTAACTGCGTCGCGCCCGGATACGTGCAGACCGATCTCGTGACCGACCAGATCGGTGCACAGGCGCGTTCCCGCGGTATCAGCTCCGACGCCGTCCTCGATCAGGTCTTCCTCCACCGCACCGCCGTCAAGCGACTGATCGAACCGAGGGAAGTAGCGGGCCTGGTCGTGTGGCTGTGCGGGGACGAAGCGGGCTACCTCACCGGCGCATCGATCCCGCTCGACGGTGGCTGGACGGCCACCTGAGGCCCCATGGTTCCTCGTCCGTTTCCCATCAGCACAACGAAGTGGTGATCAAATTGTCTTCCCCGACAGCGATCCGCTCGTCAGGACGATGCTGGCCTTCGCGATTCTTGCCGTGGGCTTCATCGCCAGGCCGCTCGGTGGGCTGGTGTTCGGCCACTACGGCGACAAGGTCGGCCGCAAGAAGCTGCTCGTGCTCAGCCTGTTGATGATGGGCGGCGCGACCTTCGCGATGGGACTGTTGCCCACCTACGCCACCATCGGGATCGGCGCACCGCTTTTGCTGGTGCTGCTGCGCTTGGTCCAGGGCTTCGCCGTCGGTGGTGAATGGGGCGGCGCTGTCCTCATCGTGTCCGAGCACGGCGACGACCGCAGGCGTGGGTTCTGGGCGTCATGGCCGCAGGCCGGTGTGCCCGCGGGCAACCTCCTCGCCACGGCGGTGTTGGCCGTCCTCGCGGTGGTGCAAAGCGACGAGGCGTTCAGCTCATGGGGCTGGCGCATTCCGTTCCTGCTGTCCGGTCTGCTGGTGCTGATCGGCATGTGGATCAGGCTCGCGGTGGAGGAGTCCCCGCTGTTCGTGGAGGTCGTGGAGAAGGCCGGGAAGCAGCCTGCACCGGAGAAGGCGCCGATCATCAGCGTGTTCAAGAACAGCTGGCGCGAAGTGCTCATCGCGATGGGGGCCCGGTTCGCCGAGAACGTGTCCTACTACGTCATCACGGCGTTCGTGCTCGTGTATCTGACGACCCACCTGGGCCTGCCGAAGTCGTTGGGACTCAACGCGGTGTTGGTGGGCTCGGCGATCCATTTCGTCACGATCCCGATGTGGGGATGGCTGTCCGACGTCATCGGCCGCAGGACCGTCTATCTCTTCGGGACCGTCAGCATGCTCGTGTGGAGCTTCGTGTTCTTCCCGATGCTGGACGGTGCGTCCTCGTGGGTGACGATCGGTGCCGTCTCGATCGGCCTGTTCCTGCACGGAGCCATGTACGGGCCGCAGGCGGCGTTCTTCTCGGAGCTGTTCGGCACCAAGGTCCGGTACTCCGGTGCGTCGATCGGCTACCAGCTCGCCTCGATCGCGGCCGGCGGTATCGCCCCGCTGATCGCGACGGCACTGCTCGACTCGTACGGCAACAGCCTGCCGATCTCGATCTACGTGGCGGTCACCTGTGTCGTGACGTTCGTCGCCGTGTACCTGGCCAAGGAGACCCGCGGTACCTCACTCGCCGACGCCGAGCGCACGGAGTCGGTGGCAGCATGAGGCGAT
>NZ_DAHVQP010000058.1:0-4061 GCF_027317685.1 Saccharomonospora sp. | reverse complement strand
CCGAGTCAGACGTTGCAGACGATGCAGCTTGGGGCTCCACGTCGCCGCTCAACAGATCGGTGTTGCTCACACATGTCCTTCCTGACCGGCCCACACTCCACGCGCAGACCAGCGGACCACCGCCCGCGTCCGAATTGCGAGACGGCGTACTGGGGTCCCTGTGCGGCCGGTTCGTCGCCGACGATATGGAAAACAGCGACAACCACCGTCACGGGATCAACTCGATCACCGTGTTTACCCGAAACTCCCGTCGAAAACTAACGGAAAAGATCCGATCCGGAAAAACCCTCCGAGACCAGCAGGTGCGGAAACCGCACGGTGACCGAACGCCTCCGAGGGTAGACCGCCGGGAAACACGGTGCAACAACCACCCCCCACATGGCGGCTCCTTGCCTGATCATGGTCGGGGCCTGTCCTACAGTGCCGTTGTCGCTGCTGTCGCTTACGTGTTTACCCGAACGCTCACGTACTTACCCGAACACCGATGAGATCGACGGGCAGTTCCGTGACTTCGAACCCTGTAACGTCCACTCCCTCCGGGAGTATTCCCGTCGTGGTCAGCGCCAGCACGGTCGGTCCCGCCCCCGAGATCACCGCGGCCACCCCGCGCGCCCGCAACGCCCGCATCAGCCACACCGAGGCGGGGAAAGCGGACTCACGGTAGTCCTGGTGCAGCCGGTCCTCCGTCGCCGCGAACAACAGGTCCGGCCGGGAGGTGACGGCGTGCACCGTCAGCGCGCTCCGGCTCGCCGCGAACGCGGCGTCCGCATGCGGCACGTACTCGGGTAACAGTCCCCGTGTCTCCGCGGTCGACGAGTGGTCGCTCGGTACAGCCACCACGGGTCGGATCGCGGGATGCGGACGCAGCCGTTGCGCGTGAAACGTCGAGTTCGACTGCCACGCCACCACGAAACCCCCGAGCAGGCTCGCCGCGGCGTTGTCGGCGTGCCCCTCGAATTCGGCCGCCAACTGCAGCGCCACGTCGTCGATGTCCTTACCCGCCAACGCATACCCGGCCGCGACCCCCGCCACGACCGCGGCGGCCGACGATCCGAGCCCACGGGAATGCGGGATGGCGTTACGACAACGCAGCGCGAGCCCCGGCACCTTGATGTCGAGGTACCGACAGGCGTGCCGCAGCGCGCGCACCACGAGGTGCGATTCGTCGGTGGGCACGTTCGACATGTCACCGGCCCCGGCATCGATCACCTCAACGTGCAGGCCGGAGTCGGTCACGGCCACGTCGATGACGTCGTGAATCCCCAGCGCCATACCGAACGTATCGAATCCGGAGCCGACATTCGCCGTCGACGCCGGGACGGTGATCGTGTATTTCACGCCAACGCTCATTCCTGGCCCCTTCGGCACGACCGACGGTGAAACCCCGAAGGCCGTGCCTTTCGGTGCCCTTACGACAGTTCCAGCGCCGCTGCGACCGCACTCGGATCGACAGCGAGCGGCTCGACCTCCACATTGCCATCCAGGGCGGTCGCGGGATCCTTGAGACCGTGGCCGGTGACCGTGCACACCACGGTGGACCCCTTCGGCAACCGTCCGTCGGCCGCCGTCAGCAGCAGACCAGCCACACTCGTCGCGGACGCGGGCTCCACGAACACTCCCTCACGCCGGGCGAGCAGGCGGTAAGCGTCGAGGATCTTCTCGTCAGTCACGGCCTCGAACAGCCCACCACTGGCGGTCTTGGCCTTCACGGCCGACTCCCACGACGCCGGACTGCCCACCCGGATCGCGGTCGCCACCGTCTCCGGGGCCTGCACCGGCTCGCCCTTCACCAGCGGCGCGGCACCGGCGGCCTGGAACCCGAACATCCGCGGCACGGTGCTGACCACGTCGTCGGCGGCGTACTCGGTGTATCCCGCCCAGTAGGCCGTGATGTTGCCCGCGTTGCCCACCGGAAGGCAATGGATGTCCGGGGCCTGGCCGAGCGCGTCACAGATCTCCCACGCCGCGCTCTTCTGCCCCACCAGCCGAACCGGGTTCACCGAGTTGACCAGCGTGACCGGGTAGTCGGCGGCCGTCTTACGAGCCAGCTCCAAGCAGTCGTCGAAATTACCGTCGATCTGCAGGATGCGGGCACCGTGCAGCACGGCCTGAGCCATCTTCCCCAGCGCGATCTTGCCCTGCGGCACCAACACCGCCGTGGCCAGACCCGCCCGCGCGGCGTAGGCGGCCGCCGACGCGGACGTGTTCCCGGTGGAAGCACAGATGACGGCCTGCAACCCGCTCGCCTTCGCGTGGGTGATCGCCACCGTCATCCCCCGGTCCTTGAACGACCCCGTGGGGTTGGCGCCCTCCACCTTCAGGTACACCGTGCAGCCGGTGAGCTCGGACAGGTGTGGGGCGAACAGCAGCGGCGTGTTGCCTTCCCCGAGCGTGATGATCTCGGCACCCTCGGGAACCGGGATGCGTGAGGCGTACGCCTTGATGACACCCGGCCAGCCCGGCCGCACACCCTGCCCCGCAGCCGAAGAAGCCTGTGCGTTCACGAATCCTCGCCTTCCACCCGCATCACACTCACTACCTCCCGCACCACGTCGAGCTCGCTGACCTCGTCGACCGTGGCCTCCAGCGCCGCATCCGGCGCCAGATGGGTCACCACCACGAGACTCGCGGTGGAACGCTCGTCCCGCTGGCGCACCGCCGCGATGCTCACACCGTGCACGGCGAAGACCTGCGCGACCTGCGCCAACACACCAGGACGGTCGGCCACGTCGAGACTGATGTGGTAGCGCGTCGGGGTCTGCCCCATCGGACGCACCGGTAGCGCCGCGTGAGCAGACTCGCGCGGTCCACGCCCACCGGCGACCCGGTTGCGGGCCGCCGCCACCAGGTCCCCGAGCACGGCACTCGCCGTGGGAGCGCCCCCGGCGCCCTGCCCGTAGAACATCAGCTCACCCGCGGCCTCGGCCTCGACGTACACCGCGTTGAACGCGCCGCCCACTCCCGCGAGCTGGTGTGTCCTGGGAATCATCACCGGGTGCACCCGCGCCGACACCGACTCCGTACCGTCGTCGGCCGTCACCCGTTCACAGATCGCCAGCAGCTTCACCGTCCGGTTCAACCGCTTGGCCGCCGCGATGTCGGAGGCGTTGATGCCCACGATGCCCTCGCGGTACACCTCGGCCGCCGTCACCCTCGTGTGGAACGCCAATGACGCCAGGATCGCGGCCTTCGACGCGGCGTCGTAACCCTCCACGTCCGCGCTCGGATCGGCCTCCGCATAACCGAGACGCGTCGCCTCCTCCAGTGTCTCGGCGTAGCTCGCGCCCGTGGAATCCATAGCGGACAGGATGAAGTTCGTGGTGCCGTTCACAATGCCCATCACGCGAGTGATCCGGTCACCCGCCAAGGATTCCCGCAACGGACGCAACAGCGGGATAGCGCCCGCGACCGATGCCTCGTAATACAGGTCGGCACCCGATTCGTTGGCCGCCGCCGACAACTCCCCGCCGTGCTCGGCCAACAACGCCTTGTTACCCGTCACCACGGACTTGCCCTGACGCAACGCCGTGAGCAGCCAACCGCGCACCGGCTCGATACCGCCGATCAACTCGACGACGATGTCCACATCGGACTCGACGAGTTCGCCCGCGTCGGCTGTCAACAACTGCTGCGGAAGCTCCGGATGCTTGTCGGGTCTGCGCACCGCGATACCGGCCAACTCAACGGGGGCACCCACCCGGGCCGCCAGCTCGTCGGCGCCGTTCAGCAGCAGGCGGGCAACCTCACTGCCGACCGTGCCACATCCCAGCAGCGCGACCCGAACAGGACTCTCGCGACGCTCGCTCACGACACCTCCAGCATCCTGCGGGACACCCTCCCCTGCCGCGGCCACACAGCATGCCGCAACGTGGGCCCAACCCGGTCGGTGTCGCAAGGCAGAGCATCCAACCATCCTCGCTTCACGACACCTCCAGCACCTTGCGGGACACCCGCACCCGGTCGGTGTCGCAAAGCAGGGCATCCAACCATCCTCGCTTCACGACACCTCCAAGCGGAACATGTCCTCGTTCGTCTCTCGCCGCAACAACAGTCTGTGATTT